>JAKQNL010000195.1 GCA_029565815.1 Spirochaetota bacterium
TGTATGGGAATGGTGTTGAGACTGGTACTCAAGCTATCCTGCAGGCGAGAAGACCGACTACCAAAACACTACTCTGACATCGTTCCGCGTTTTTCGCGGCGGGAGCAGATACAACGATGAGTCCAGCTGCATGCTCGCCTATCAGCTCAATGGTAACCCGAGCAGCCAGGGTATCGGCATAGGCTTCCGGGTTGTTCGCCCCTAGAGTTTGTCGGGCGCTGGGCGTCAAGACCAGCGCCCTTAGGCAGTTTTGGCCTAGGCCAAAACTGCGGGGGCAAACACGCTTCTAGTTCTGGCACTTCCCCCGGCCCAGTCCTCCCCCTCCGTGCCTCCGCTCCTCCGTGGTTCGCTTTCTTCTCTGGCTTTCTTTATTCTCCCAATTCTCTGTGTCTCTGAGTCTCTGTGGTTCAATTCTTATTCGTATTTCTTCCGCGCCTCCGTAGCATAGTTCCTTCTTTTATACAGCTTTATTTCTTAGCCATGCAGGACTATACTGAAGCTAGATGCGACGCATGAACCTCGGCCTGGCCGATACCGTAGCCCTGCTGGAAAAATCCGAGTTTTTTTCCAGATTACTCAGCGACGACCTCTACTGGTTGGCTTCCCGCTCCAGTTTGGCCGCCTACAAGGACGGTGAAACGGTGTTTGAAAGCGGCCAAAAGGCAAGCAGATTTTTCATTATCCGCGCAGGCTCGCTTGTGGTTGCTAGGCATGCAGGCGATACGCGAGAAGAAATGGCCCGCTTTGTGGCAGGCGACGTGGTCGGCGATTTTGACTTTGCCCGCGACGCGGTCTATGATGCAAGCGGTCAAGCTCTTGGCGACAGTGAAATACTCGTGTTCCCCGGCCTGGGCATAGATTTTTCCGACTTGTGTTCCGAGCGCCCGGATGTGGCTGCGCGCATACTGCTGCGGTCGGTAACTATGATTTCATCACGGGTTCGTTCTACCCAGCAGCTTATTTCCCAAAACGCGCCGTGGGTACGGGAGCTGAGTCGGCAAATGCACACCGATGCTGCCACCGGCTTGTGGTCGCGCTCGTATCTGGAAGATGAACTATTCCACCATCTGGAAGATCCTACGGCTTTTATTCTTGTCAAACCGGACAAATTCAAGATCTTGTGCGACACCTGGGGTCATGCCGCCGGCGATCTTGCCATGGAACGGCTTGCGCTTGCGCTTAAGTCTGAAGCACGCAGGCGCCGCTTCTGTTGGGCTATTAGGCTCAAAAGCAATGAGATGGCCGTTGTCAGTTACCGTTGCTCGCAGGCTGAGGCTATCGAGTTGTCCGGATTTATAGCGTCGGCCCTGTCCCGTGTCGATATGACTGACGTTTGCGGTCCCGGTGCTTTCTCGTTTACCGCAAGCATGGCTCTTGCTTTGTACCCATCCGATGGGATAGATCCAAGCGCTCTTATGGAGGCTGCATACTCGAGCCTCATGAAAGCATGGGCTGACGGCGGTAAGCGTCTGTACCTGGTGTCCGACAAACTGTTGACGACTACTGTGGCTAACGCACAGGAAGCTCATCTGTGAACGCGATGATGGAATTCCTCCAGAATGTAGATTTGTTTCAAAAAATGAGCAAATTGGAACTGAACGCTGTTGCCGCATTTCTTGAGCTGCGCCGCTACAAGGCTGGCCAGGTGCTGTTTACCAAGGGCGAGAGCGGCACGGAGCTTTTTATTATGAAAAGCGGAAAGGTTGCATCCATAGCAACCGATTCCGACGGCGACAGCCGGCGCGTTTACGAATTTAGCCCTGGACGTTTTTTCGGTGAAATGTCGGTTATAGAAAATGAACCTAGGTCGGCCACTTGCCAAGCTCTGGAAGACAGCGAGGTGCTGGTCATGGACGGCCTGGATTTTTACCGGCTTGTGTGGGATTACCCGGTGATAGGAGTCAGCATGCTTTCGTCCATGGCAAAAGTGATGGCCGGAAGGCTCGATGAGGCGTCCGGATTCTTAAACGACACGGTGCGCTGGGGTGAAACAGCCAGAAGGCGCGCGGTCATAGACGACCTATCGGGTTTGTTTAACCGCCGCTTCCTGGAAGAAACCATGCGCGCTCGCTTTTCCCGCTCCCATTCATCTGCGCCTCGCTGCGCTATGATCATGCTCGACATAGATTACTTTCATAAACACAACGACGCATTTGGCCGTGCTGCAGGCGATGCAATCATTAGCACTGCAGGGGCGGCGTTCGGGCGCATGGTGCGCGATGGTGATGTAGCGGCCCACCTTGCAGGCGATGAGTTTGCGTTTTTCATGCCGGAAGCCGGCATCGATGAGGCGGCAAAGTTAGCAGAGCGCATACGGCAAGAGGCCGAAACACTGTTCCTGGAGTTTCGCCAAGGTCCTGGAGGGACGCCCAAGCGAGTAACGCTAAGCGCAAGCCTGGGCGTGGCAGCTTCGCCGGATGATGCCGGCCAGTGGGACGCGCTTATGGCCGCAGCGGACAAGGCATTGTTCGCCGCAAAAGAATCGGGCCGAAACCGTGTGGAGCGTTACCGTAAAACCTGATTGACCGGATGTTTTCTAAGAAGTGAAAAACGCGGGCCTTGCGGGCCAGGACTGCAGTTCCAGCTCGCCCTATGCCGCTTGCAGGATTGAGCCAATAGACTTATGTCTGCGCAGCCAGTATTCAGTATATCTTCCGGATGATAATCCAGTTCTAAAACGCAGCTTTGATTCTCGGCCAATGCTCGCGTCCATGCCCCGCTGGTCTGTATAACTTGCACGGCCGCTTCCAGTAGCGGAGCTGCTTTTTTCGCCAGCAAAAAGCGAGCAAGCAATACTTGTGTATGTTCTATAACTTCGTGCTTGTCGTTTGCGCTTATGGAACCGGCCAGCTTTTGCCATGATTGCAGCACCGCACTCGGTTGTGCTCGCGCAAGTTTGCATAAAGATCGGAACCACATGACCGCACGTCCACGGTTGTACAATTGATCGGCTGCGTTCGCCAGTTGCTCGGCAATTTCCAGCGTGCTGGCGGAAAAGCTAGGCGTTTGGAGCACGTGATAGGGTGGATCGCTTTGGTACACAAGGCCAAGTTCTTGTGCTCGTTCCATAAGCTTTGTGCCAGGCAGTACCGACAGGCGAAAAATATCCAGGTGGTTTGGACCCAATCCTATCGCGTAATCGATACTTGCCTTAAAGCTTTCCAGATTGTCTTCTGGTAGGCCGTACATGAGATCCAGCCCGTAGGTAAGGCCATACTCTTCCAGATGCCGTATGCCTGCCGTATAACGCGCAGGATTGAAGCTGCGGTTAACCGCCTTAAGCGCGCGCGGGTTTGATGATTGCAGGCCAAGCTGCAGAAAGCCTTCCACGCCGGATAAAAGGCGGGCTTGCCTTTGGGTAATAAGTTCCGCACGCAATTCCAGAACACAGCGAGGTCGAAATTTTAATTTCCCGTAATAGGTGCAAAACTGCGCCATGGTTAGTTCACTTGCGTTAAAGGTTGGATCCAGCACCATAAGTTCTTCCACCTTTGCGGCGGACAAAACGGCCAGCTCAGCCTCTGCTCGTTGTGGCGGAAAGCGTCGTATGTCGCTACGCCCCCTGGATTCAAAGCAGAACGAGCATCGGTACGGGCATCCGCGTGCTAGTTCCAGGGGAGCCGACGCATAGGCATCCGGTTGTAGGGTTCCGTCCAGCCAGGGGGAAGGAAGCTTTTCCAAATTAGGCAGTTGTGCTTCAACGATACGCTTGGAACCAAGCATCGAGCTGTTTTGCCTTTGAAATTCTGTTACCAGTTCACATACCGATTCTTCAGCTTCACCGCGTATCACCATGTCCACCCAGCCGCTTTGGACAAGAGCCTGCGGGTTCGCACTAGCTTCCGGGCCGCCGGCTATCACTAACAGATTTGGATACAGCAGCTTGATCTTCTCGGCTGTTTCTAGCATCAGGCGGCGGTTCCACAGGTAGACGGACAAGCCAACAATATCAGCTTGCTCCGCCATAGCTCGGTGGGAAAAAGCGTCGCAGGTTTCGCCCTTGTTCGCTTCTAGTATCGTACAGTGCACAGTGCCGGGCATAGCTGCCTTGAGCGCGGAAGCGACGCAAGCTGCTCCATACGGAGCTCCCCGTGTGCCGAAGCCTGCAGGGGCGCTTAGAAACACGATGCGTGTCATCGGGTAGCCTCTACCAATAGATCCAGCTCATGCATAGCTTGTGATGCTTTCATGCCAATGAACACGGTGGATACACTATCGCTAAAGCCGGAAGGTTCGGGATTAATTTCTATGACAGGATAGCCGCGTTCCTTGACGCGCCAGGGTATGCGCGCGGCA
>JAKQNL010000222.1 GCA_029565815.1 Spirochaetota bacterium
ACCGGAAACTCCGGCCGCGGCCCAACCCGAGACAGAACCCTCGGCAGACGATAGCGGGCCAGCCTCGTTGACCCAGGAGCCGGAAAGCGCTCCGCTGGCCGAGCCGGTGGCCAAAACGCCAGAAAGCCCGGCCGCCGCACCCGCGCAATCGGCCCAGCCCACAGGACCTGGCTCGGGAAGCGCCGCCCAAAAGCCGGCCGTAAGCGCTCCGCCCGCAGTCAGCCCGGTGGAGCAGGTTGCGAAGACCAGCATAGCGAGCCTGTATTTTATCCGGGTGGACGACGACGGAACCATACGCAGGCAGGAAGTGAAGCGTTCCATATCAAGCTCCGATGTTCCGCTGACCGATGCGGTTAAAGCTCTCCTGGAAGGCCCGACAGTGGACGAACTGGGCAGGAAGCTCATCAGCCTTATTCCGAGCGGCACGCGTCTTTTACATGCACAGGTCCGGGGCTCCACGGTGTACCTGGATTTTAGCGAAGACTTCATGTTCAACAATTACGGCATCGAGGGCTACGCCGGCCAGTTGGCGCAAATTGTGTATACGGCAACGTCGTTTGCTGCCGTCAAGGATGTGCAAATACTCATTGAAGGCCAGAAGCGGGACTACCTGGCCGGGGATGGCATATACATCGGTAAGCCCCTGTCCCGATCGTCGTTGTAGCAGCATGCATACGGAACTGGTCGAGCAATCGGTACGGCTAAAGGCTCACCTTGAATACGCACGCTCCGGCGGCCCCGGCGGCCAGAACGTAAACAAGGTGGAGACCAAGGTGCGAGCCCGGGTAAGCCTGGACGAGCTGGATGGTTTGTCGGCAGCCGAACGGGAGCGCGCCCGCGAGCGCCTTTCTGCGCGCATGGACGCCGATGGTCTTGTGTACGCTACGGCCGAGGACGAGCGTAGCCGGGGAGCCAACACCGAGCGGGTATACCAAAGGCTAGCCGAGCTTATCTGCAAGGCTGCCAGGGTTCCAAAGAACCGTGTGCCAACCAAACCCAGCGCAGCATCACAACGCAGGCGCTTACAGGGCAAACAACAGCGTTCCCGGACTAAAACTGATAGGAAAGCTCCGGAATCCGACTGATACACCAGGTGTAGCCAACGGTGCTACTGGTTGTCGTTCTTTGTCATAATCGCTACAATCGTCGCAAAAGGAAGTATGTGTGCCGCCCGGTGCGCATGCTTTTGCCGGCTAACCGGCATATAAAAGGAGGGCTCTCCCTTGAACCAAACAAAGCTTCACGACTGGCACGTTGCCGCCGGTGCCAAAATGGCTCCATTTGCCGGCTACGACATGCCCATCACCTATCCCCTGGGCGCTGTGGAGGAACACCTCGTTACCCGCCGCTCGGTTGGTCTCTTTGACATCGACCACATGGGCCAGTTCGAGATCCGCGGCCCCGGCATGGACGAATACGTCAGCCACCTGGTCACCGCCAAGGTCCTGGACATGAAGGACGGCGACGCGCGCTACTCCCTGCTCCTAAACGAGCGAGGCACGGTCATCGACGATCTGTTCATCTACAAAATCCCCGGCGCCTGGTGGATCGTTGTCAACGCA
>JAKQNL010000252.1 GCA_029565815.1 Spirochaetota bacterium
CACCGTGTCCTGCTGTGAATTGCTCAATAACCTTATCTTTCCGGCGCACGAACAACACCACAATACCAGCTTTCTGGTGGCAGCAGTCGTTAAGGGCCAGTCCAATATGGCAGCCGGTGCTACCCTTGGATCAAACCACAACTCGCGCGCGAACGACGGCGAACTAGAGGCTGGCCGGGGTTTTTGGCCAGGCCTGTCCGTGTCGGTAAAACACAGCTCCCGCTTTGCATCCTATTGTCTTCTGTCCAAGGGCGATTACCACCACGAGCTAAACGTGCCGCTACCCTTTGCGCTGGTTGCAGACAATGCTGCCAAGGACCGGCTGGAAGTTATGCCCGCGTACTGGTGGATGTACAATATGTACGCGCTCTTGCGCAATGAAACCAAGTTTTTGTCCCGGGATACAAGGCAGCTAAAAAACCAGCATATCGAGTTTTCGCCGTTTGCGCCGGACATAGCCGAAGAAATGTTCGATGCCCTGTACCGGCTGCAACTGTACACCGGCCGTTCCTATTACGCGCAATCGGGCCGTAAGGCAAGCGATGATGAGGCTGCGGCAAAAGGTAAAGAACTTTTAAGGGGTCCGAAAGAGGACGTGGACGCCCTGGAAATACGCGCCGACGATATGGAGAATTCCAGCCGTCCCGTGGTCATCCTGAAAGCGCGCAGGGCGTACAAGGCATACCGGCACATGCTGCGTTTCTATGCCGTAAGCACGCTCATCGCATATTTTTCCGAACGGCCCGATGCACGCTTTGAGGACGCGCAAGAGGTGCTGGAAGGCCCCCGTGTTCGTGAATGGGATAACCTGGGCGGCCAGATTGTCGGACGGCACCGCGTGGAAAACCTTGTGTCCATGGTCAAGTCAGGCGAGCTCGGCTCCTGGGACGAAGTGCACGCCCACTACGACCTGCTCTGGAGCGAGTACGCCTTGGAGAAAGCCCAGCATGCATGGGCTACCCTGTGCGAGCTAAAAGGCGGGGCCGACCTGTGGAAGGAATCGTTTGTCAAAGAAATATGCCGTTTTTCCGATACCACCGCGTTTATCGAAGAACAGGTGCTGAGCACGCGCGCCAAAGATTTTGCCAACGAGTTCCGAAGGACTACCTTCCGGGGCGAAGAAGAAATGCGCGCAGTCCTTGGCAGCCCCGAAGGCTCATCGTTTGTTCGACAGTGCAGGGCGGACATGGAGCGCTGGAGAGCCCGTGTGGACGTGCTCCTGGACCGGCTGACTTCCTGACGAAGATGTGCATTCTGACGCCGCAGGCGCCACGCATTTTTGAAAAGCCTAGAGGTGGTCGGGGTTTATCTTATGCGCCCATCGACCGCGTTTGTATAGAATGTACGCGATGATGGTAACGCCAGTGTTGGATATGACCATGGACCACCAGATACCGTTTGGTCCCATGCCGAAGGTGAATGCTAAAAGATAGAGTGATGGCACGCGCAGGCCCCACAGCCTAATAATGTTGTTGGCCATGATGGGCACCGTGTCGCCGCCGCCTTGGAATGCGCCGTTTAGGACGTTGAACAGTGCAAAAAATATAACTGAAACCGATACGATGCGGAATTGCGAAAAACCGTATGCTATTACCTCAGGGTCGTCTACAAAAAAACGGACCAGCTGCGAGCCGAAGAAAAAGGTAAGGGTCATGGCAGC
>JAKQNL010000280.1 GCA_029565815.1 Spirochaetota bacterium
TTTCCATGTCCTGTACGGATGCAAGTATGGAAGCATGGTCGTTTTGCACAATGGCAACGCCGCCCATCTCGGTTTTATGGAGTATTTGAGGCGATATAACCTTAACCACAGCACGCTGGCCATCAAACAGCTTTAACGCAGCAAGCTCAGCAGATGAGCGGACAAAAAGATGGCGTGCATGGGGCACGCCCATGGCGGACAGAAGGCGAAGGCCTTCAACTTCGGTAAGTGCGTCCCGTCCCTCGCTACGCGCAAGGGCCGTAATATCAAGAATTTGCTTTTCGTCCATACTCAAACGCTTTCAGGTTGGCTTCTACGACTTGCTCGCCCTTACGCGCGAACAGTTCCCTAATGGCTTTCTCTATGCTTTCCGGTTTTATGGGCATGAGCTTTGCCGCAGCTCCTACGAGCACCATGTTGCCGGCCTTTGCGTTTCCGGCCTCGCGGGCTATGGCATCGGCATCCAGCAATATCTTGTTCGGCAATGCGGAAAGCTCCGACATCACCTTTTCGGTTTCCGGATAGGTTCCCATGTTTTTAAGCGGCGTGGTGGCGGATACAACAACGCCCTTTTCTGCATTGAGCCAGGGCAGGTAACGCAGGGCTTCCAAAGGCTCAAAAGACAAAATCAAGGAAGCGCTTCCAAGGGGAATGGTCGGGCTGGCAGGCTCTTTGTCGGACAAGCGCAAATGCGCGAGCACTTCGCCGCCGCGCTGGCTCATACCGTGAACCTCGGACTGCTTTACGCGCAGGCCTTCGGCCATTGCCGCCCGCGCTATGACCACCGAGACGGAGATGCCGCCCTGGCCGCCAACGCCGCATAGTACTATATCGTACTTCATGCCTTCCTCGCTTTCTTGAGGGCTTCCAGGCACTCGCGGACCATGACGACCACCGACGGGCCTTCATGGGCAAGCTCGGCCTTGATGATAGCCACGTTCTTCTCGTGTTCGTTTTTGTGAGCGCGAATAACCTTAATGTGATCCGGATGGACGCCAACGCCCTTAAGTACCGGTTCCAGCCGGCTTGACGGTAAAATAGTGGGCTGCGCTCCAGTCATACCCGTCGTGTCGTTGTCCAGTATAAGAACGGTCATGTTCGTGTTATGGCTCACCGCATCGATAAGGTTGGACAAACCGGAGTGATAAAACGTTGAGTCTCCTATCACTGCTACCGTCGGCCTTAAACCTACGGAAGCCGCGCCACGGGCCATACCGATGGATGCGCCCATGTCTACCGTCGCCTCGATAGCGTTGTACGGAGGCAGGGCTCCCAAGGTGTAGCATCCTATATCGCTAAGCACGGCGTGCTGGCTGTAATCCTTAAGGGCTTCTTTAAGCGCGCCGTAGCTATCCGCATGGGGGCAGCCCATGCACAGTTGAGGCGGCCTGCCAGGAGGTGACAGTTCTTTAACAGCCAGCCCTTTGCGTTCGGGTAGGCCCAAGGCCTTTCGCACGAGGTCCGGAGACAGCTCGCCTTCATACGGAATCTCGCCGGTTTCTTTGCCCATGATCTTCTTGCCGGGAGCAACGATGCCGCGCAGCTGCCGCTCGACGTATGGGTAGCCTTCTTCTATCACTAGAATCTCGTCACAGGCATCGTAGAGCTTGCGAATTGAAGCTTCCGGCATAGGATAGAAGCCTATGTGCAGGTGCGCTATCTCGCCTTTGGCAGCAGCATACTCGTCGGCATTCTCTAGCCAATACTGGCGCGCAAGACCCGTGGTGATAACACCGAGCTTTTCCCCTTTAAGCGATAGCGGGTTCCACGAACTGGAACTGGACATGGCCTGCAGCTCTGGCTGTTTACCCAGCACCTCGTGCCAGCGGCGGCGTGCATTTGCCGGCATGAGTATCCAGTCCTTGGTTACCTTCGGCTTTTGTATAGCTCCCTGAGCTTTTGCAGCGGAAGTCTCTACAAGAGACCGGCTGTGGGCCAGGCGTGTGGTAATGCGTATCATCACCGGTGCTTCTATTTTCTCGGAAAGCTCGAAAGCTTCGCGAGTCATGTCGTATGCCTGTTGCGGGTCGGCCGGCTCGAAGCAGGGCACACGGGCAAAATCCGCAAGCCAGCGGCTGTCCTGCTCGTCCTGGGAGCTGTGCATGCCCGGGTCGTCCGCGACAACCACCACGAGTCCGCCGTTAATGCGTATGAGCGCGGAGTTGATGAATGGATCGGCTGCTACGTTAAGGCCAACATGCTTCATGGATACCATGGATCGCTTGCCGGCAAACGAACTGCCCAACGCGCTTTCGTAGGCGGTTTTCTCGTTGGCGCACCACTGGGCGGTGAATGCGTTTTTCACTCCGTCGAGCTTGCCTTCCGCCTGACGCTTAACAAACTCCTGTAGCGTTTCCATAATCTCTGTAGACGGGGTGCCCGGATATGCGAACGCACCGCCCAAACCCGCGTGAACGGCTCCAAGGGCTATAGCCTCGTCACCCATCATTGTCTCTCGTGCCATCCTTGCCCTCCACTGGGAAAAATCATCGTCCGTAATGTCCGGCAAGCCGGATACGTCTAGTGGCCAATCGTCATCCATGACGTCCGGCAAGCCGGAGGCATCTAGTGGCCGCATCCATGCGGCCACTAGGCACCCGTATTACCTACTAAAAATAAAGTTCGTATTCCTGAGGAACAGGAGCGTTGTAGACGTACTCGGCTTCTTTGGTTTTTATCGCAACCCAGCCGTCTATGAGTTCGGCAGGGAAAGCAGGCTTAAGGTAAGCGTTATCTTTTTTTAAGCCGGCAAGCACGTGGTACAGACCAGTCGGAAAAGTATTTTTAGGGGTTTCCTTGGTATTCGCGTAACCCATCTTAACCGGATCCAGTTTTCGTTCCACGCCGTCAAGGCCGGCAAGCAGCATGGCGGCCAGGAAGTAATAGGTATTTGCGGTCGCGTCGCCGGTGCGGAACTCTATGCGTGCCTCGCCCTTAGCCAGGTAGCCGGGTATGCGTACGGCAGCTGCGCGGGAACCCTGGGCAAAGGTTGCGGACACTGGCGCTTCGTATCCGGGCACCAGGCGGCGGTAGCTGTTGGTGCTCGGGTTGGACCAGGCCAACAGAGAACCGGACAGCGCGTGGGACAAAAGGCCCGCGGTATACTGAAGCCCTGTCTTGGAAAGCCCGTACATGTCGTCGCCGGGGAAAACGCTCTTGCCGTTCTTCTCGATAAACTGGTGCACGTGCATGCCGTTGCCAGCTATCTTGTACATGGGTTTTGGCATGAAGGTTACGTGTAGTCCCAGTTCCTCGGCAACCTGGCGGATTATCCATTTTGACAGCACAACCGCGTCGGCAGCGCCAAGGAGTGATATAAAGTTCAGCTCGATTTCCAGCTGGCCGGCGCCCACCTCGTGGTGGTGGTATTTTACCGGGATGCCGGCTTCTTCCATGAGCTTTACCACTTCGTTGCGCAAGCGGCCGTACTTGTCGTCCGGATGCAGGCGGTGATAGCCCTTGGACAGGCCGAAGCGCGGCTGATCCTCGTAGCTTTCGCCTATGCCCTCGGCGCACTCGACAAAGTAGTATGAGTGGTCAACCGTGGTGGAGTAGCGCACATCGTCAAACACGTAGAACTCAAGCTCTACCAGCATCTTCGCATCCTCGCCGACGCCAGTCTTCTTCAGGTGCTCGGCAGCCTTGCGGGCTACGGTGCGCGGATACTGGTCAAAGGGCTTACCGTCAGTGGTCCACACGTCGCAAAACGCATGCAGGGTACGGAAGCCGTCTTTCTCTTCCACAAAAGCGGTTGACAGGTCTGGGATGGCCACCATGTCGCTCTTGTGCACCTGGGCGTAACCGAAGTTAGACGCGTCAAAGCCTATGCCCTGTTTGAGCACCTTCTCGCTTACATAGGCACGGGGAAGGGATACGGATCGCACAGCGCCATGTATGTCCACGACCATCATGGACAGGTAATCAATGCCGGACATATCGCCCGAGTACTTGGTAAGAACCATACAATGCTCCTTATATTGAAACGGGAAAAGCCGGCACAACCGGCACAACCGGCACAACCGGAACAGTCCGGTATCAGCATCCATAGTACACGCGCGGTGAGCTTTGCGCAAGGGAAGCGGCCGTATTTGGTTCAATTTGTGATACGCCATTTCAATAATTGATATACCTATCAGAACAGCTATACCTCGACAGATGTGCGACAAGGCCGTACAATCAGACTGATTATCTAGGATGGAAAGTATGAACCGATCACAAAGTTTGAGGAATCCAGAGACCAAACAAGGCTTTTGGTTTCAGCTCTTATTCTCTTTTGTAACTTTCCTGCCCCTGCCCATGGTGTGGGTACTGGTATACCTTGCCCCTTTCGGTTCGCCTGGCGCCAGGCACGCCGATGCGGCGGCA
>JAKQNL010000282.1 GCA_029565815.1 Spirochaetota bacterium
ACGCCTTATCCGCATAGATCTGGACGAAGCCGACATCGTACGCCTTATCGCAGAGAAAAAAGAAAAAGACGGCGACGCGGAAGGCGCTGTGGAATTTTTCCGCAAAGCCCTGCACCGCTACGTAAACAAGGGACTCTTTTCCAACGTTAAGGAACTGTGGTCCAAGCTCATAGAGCTGGCTCCCGGCGATATAGAATTCTTCTTCCACGTTCAGAAAAAAGTTGCAAAGTCCATCAGCGAAGACAAGGCGGCTGCGCTTTTGTCCGACCTGTACAAATTCTACAAGGCCAAGGAAGATTGGGACACCGCCCTGACCATCCTCAAGGCCATGATAGAGTACGATGAGAAAAATCCGCAGGTGCGCAAAGAAATCGTGGAATGCTATCACGCAAAGTACGCATCCCATTCGCACGTTGACGAATACATACGCCTGTCTAACCTGGCCCAGTCCTACCGCAACATCCACGAAGCCATCGCGGACTTCGAGAAGCACATATCCTTTGACGTGGGCAACTTTGTGTTCCACCGCACCTGGAATATCGGCCGCATCAAGAGCATCCAGGGCGAGGACATCGGTATCGATTTTGCGAAAAAACGCGACCACCACATGGGCCTAAAAATGGCCGTAGATAGCCTGGTAACCCTTAAAAAAGACCATATCTGGGTGCTCAAGGCTATATGGACCAAAGAAAAGCTGCGCGAAAAGATAAAGACCGACATCCCTTGGGCGCTTAAAACCATCATTCGCAGTTTTGACAACCACTCGGACATCAAAAAGGTGAAGGCGGAACTGGTTCCGGCCGTGCTGACAGACAAAGAATGGACCGGATGGAGCAGTAAGGCGCGCGACATACTCAAAACCGACTCATCCTTTGGCAACGCTCCAGAATCCGTAAACATATTCATCGTGCGTGACCGCCCGCTTTCCTACGAGGAAAAAATATATAACCAGTTTAAGGCAGAGCGGAACTTCTTCCCCCGCGTGCAGAACGCCCGGGACTTTTTGGAGCAGGGAGATCCGGATTCGGAACTCTTTGCCGAAATGGTATCGGTGTTCTCCGGCTACGCTCGTTCCTATTCGCAGGTGAACGAGCTTGTGGTTTCGTCCTACCTGTTCCTTAAAGAGCTTGCGGCAGCAAATCCGCGCTTTAAGAGCACATCCACCGTCGGTTTTACTGAGCTTATGTCCGAGTGCGACGACATTGTTGGCGTCTACACCAGCATAAAGGACGCGACTCTCAGGCAATCCTTTCTACTACACATCAAGAACTTCATGCCAGACTGGGCGGACATTTACGTGCGCCTGTTCCCGCATGCGCTGTCCAAGCACATGATAGACGTACTGAGGGACGCCGGCGAAACCGATCGTCTACAGCGCATGGTTGTAACCATTGTGGAGAACTACCGCGACCACCGCGAGGCATTCATCTGGGTGGTCAAGAACCTGTGGGACGAAAGCTGGGTTCAGGAACTGGGTCTTGCATACGACAAGGTCCTGTACACGCTCATACATATCCTGGACATCACGTTCAAGGAAATAGAAAACCACCGCGACACAACCGTCAACAAGCGCATCAACACCCAGGTAGAGAACATCCTGTTCAAGGATGGACGGCTGCAGGCGTATTTGGCGTCCGCCGACCGAGACAGCATCGAGCGCATGTACGCGCTCTTGTCCGACGTAAAAGGCCTTGATCCGGCTAAAAAAATGGATATACGCAAGCGCATCACGGAAATGAATCCGGAGTTCAAGTTCCACGACACCGAGGAAAAAACCATTGTTTCGCGCGGCCTCATGGTAACTGCGGTAAAGTACGACGAAAAGACGAAACTGCTTGCGAAGATAATGGAAGAAGACGTGCCGGCAAACCAGAAGGAAATCGCATACGCGCTTTCTTTGGGCGACTTGCGGGAAAACTCGGAGTACAAAGCAGCCAAAGAGAAGCAGGACGAACTGAACGCGAAAGTGGCAAAGCTCAAGAATGAAATCGAGCGATCTCAGATTTACGATCCGTCGACCTTTACCCCCGACCGTGTTTCATTTGCCGCCGAGGTAACCCTGTTCAACGAAACCGAGAACAAGAAGGAAACCTTCGTGATTCTTGGGCCATGGGAATCCGATCCGCCCAAGGGCATCATTTCGTACCTTTCCCCGCTGGGCAAAAAACTCCTCAACCACAAAGTTGGCGACAGCCTGATTTTCGCAATCAATGAACGCAAGCTGTCTTACCAGATCAAGGATATCAAGCAGTACGCACTATAGGAAACCTTTCAAAACTGTAGTTTTAAGAGGTCCCTTGTAATTATGGAAATTGGCCGGCTGTAAGGGCGGCCAGCGAAAGGACGCACGGTATGAAGCAGACAGGAATCATCGCCACGGTGCTGTGCCTTGCCGCCACCCTTGCTGTCGCTCAACCGGTGCCGGTATCAGCCCAGGACCGGGTGGACCTGGTCGTGCTCCTCGACTCGTCGCGAAGCATGTTTCCCTATTACGAGCAGGTGGTGGACTATGTGCTGTCCGGCGCGCTTAAGGACTACATGCGTTCCGGAGATGCATTCCACCTCATTTCGTTCTCCGATTCCACGCAGGTAGAACTGTCCCAGGTTTTGCGTACCGAAGAAGACCTGCGGGCGGTGCTTGCGCGATTGTACCTGCTGTATCCGCTTGGCGAGAACACCGACTTGGTAAACGCCCTGAGGAATACCCTGCAATATGTGAGCGACCTGCCCGATTCCGGCAGGAAGCATATTATTTTGGTAACCGATGGCATGCACTCGCCATCCACCGCATCTCCCTGGGCTGCACTGGATCAGGATGGCGTGCGTAAAGAACTGGAAAACGCAGCCGGTAGGATACGCGAGCGCGGCTGGACCATGAGCATCGTGCGGGTACCCTTCGACGCAAGCGCAGCGAGCGCAAGCGGCGGCCCGGGAGCCGAAGCTGCAGGCGCGCTTGGTTCGGGCAATTACCTCGATGACGTTGCGCAAGCCGCTGGTGTCAATCCTTCAACCTTCGATCCTCTACATGCTGCCTCGGCTTTGGACAGCACCATCGCCCTGCCCAGGATAGTGTTTCCCAGCGCTTTGGGCAAACGCGATTACGCTTTTGTCCTTCCGTTTACCGTGGAAAATCGAAGCGACGGCGAACTACGCATGGAGCTTACTGGTCTGTTTTTGCAGGACGGCACGAACATACTGCAAAAGCGAGTATTTCTCACCGTAGGATCGGGTGCTACCGACTCATCCAAAGCACGCGTTCTCCTTCCAGAAGGCATGAGCGAAGGACAGCAAACTGTCAGCGTAGAACCGCGCTTTGCCGACGGCATGCGGGTCGCGCCGGCTCGTTCTGAGTTTTCAATAACCCTTAAAAAATCCTTCGTTGCTTCTTTTTTCCGCAATACCGTGCGGGCTATAGTATTTCTTGCCCTGGTTGTGCTGCTTTTAGTATTGCTCATCCTGTTGGTTCGTTACGTGCGGACTGTACATAGTCGAAGCGAAGCTCCCGTTGTCAACGCAGTACTCGATTCGCAAGAGCTGCCATACAGGGCAGACTCCAGAAACGCAGCCGCTTTACTTGGCTCGGTACAAGGCGCAGCACAAAACCGCGTGCTGGATTCCGCACGTACAGCTCTTGTAGCAGACTCTGCAAAACCGGCAGCCCTAGCCTACCGTCCGGATACGCGCGACGCAGCCGCTATCCTTGCTTCGGCTCAGCCTGGACGAAGTGCCCGGCCTGCAAGTGCAGCCAACGCTGCGCGGCCTGAAAGTTATGCAGCCACACAACGCGATGGACTGTCCGTGGCCGCTAGTGACAACAGGAACGCAGCGCTCTTACTGCAAAACGCCCAGACAGCACAGAACGCACAAAAACTCGCCGCGCCCGCTGATACACGCGCAGGCGTGAGCGCTATGGAATCCGACCAGCGGTCGGCACTCTTGTCTGCATGGAAAACCAGCCAGAAACCGCAGGAGCGCTTGGGCACCGTAGGCTCGCTTTCCGCAAGACCAGTCGCCGTTAGAGAAACACAACAGGCTTTTGTTTACACCGGCGGGCTCAAGCGGCCAGGCGCTGCCCGCTTTGAGCTAACGGTAAGCGGACAGAATGCGAACATCGGCACACGCAATATCAAGGCCATGCATGCAGGCGGCAAACGCAGCATAGGCGGAGGCAAGAGCGATTTTTCCGTCTTCCTCTTGCCCGTACCCCGCAGGATTGCGGACGTCTATTACGACGGCGAGAACGTTACCGTGGTTCCGCTACGCCGCGCGTATTTCCCGTACGCGGAAGGCCCTTTGGAAAACTGCCTGGATACCGATCTACCCATCATGCTGCCGGGCGGCAAAACGCTGTGCATGCGCATACAGCGCTACCGGCCGCCGGTTGAACAGATCAACAAGCTCTTGCACTGCATCGACTCCCCCGGCGTGGACCGGCAGGAAGCGCAGGCATAAAAAGCCCTATTTGGACCGGATCTTTTCCACGGCCGAAGCCGCGCGCTTGCGTACGGTTTCGGCCTCGTCTTTTTCAGCCATCTGCGACAGCAGTTCCAGGAGCGCACTCGAGCGGTTACGTTCCGCCCATGCAACGCCGCCCAAGCGTATAGAAAAATCCTTGTCGCTAAGGAGCACTTTTACCAGCGTCGAAGCATTCTCCACGTCTAAGAGCACCAATGCCCTGGCTAGGGCAAGAAAAAACGCGCGGTCTTTTTCTGCTTGGGCAGCTACCAGTACTGCTGTAAGCCTTGGTCCCGCGGCGCTGGCCCGGACAAGGGCAGAAAAAGAAGCAACCCGATATTGCGAAGGATTCTTCACGTCTTCCATAAATGTCGCCAGAAACTCTGTGCTTTCGGCGGTGTTCATCTTTCCAAGGGCTGCGATAGCCGCTTCCCGTACCGTTTTTTCCGGATCGTATCTGGCTTGGTACTGAAGGAAAGGAAATGCATCCAGATTTCCAGCAGATGCTTTTACCGCTGCAGTCCGTACCAGCGCGTGAGGATCGCGCAAACCTTGCAGCACGGCAGCCCGAGCATCGGCAAGGTTGAACATCGCAAGAGAGGCCAGGGCGGCTGCACGGACATTGGGATCTGCCGACTGGGACGCGCGCGCCAGAATAGGCACTGCCCGCTCGTCGCCTAAATCTCCGAGCGCGGAACACGCATACATGCGCTCCACTTTTCCGGAGTCGTCGCTGTCCGCAACCTTTACAAGCAGGCTGTAAGAGGAAAGTACCTTCATGCGGCCAAATGCCAAAAGGATTTCTTGGCGCACGGCCGGGCTTGGGTTATTTTCCCACAGGGCTTGCAAAGCAGCAGCGTCCTGCTCTCCGCCCGAGTAGCCTAAAAGTTTTATAGCAGCTGCCATATAGCGATCTTCGTTAGCTTTAATGAGCGCGCGAGCCTGCTCGTTTGCGGCTGAAGATTTTATTGCAATGAGGTAACTAAACGCCGCGCCAACGGTAGAGTCAGGATTTTGATCGCGAGCGGCTATGATGGCCGCAGCGGCTTCTTGGGCTTCCTGGATTTCCAACACGGCGCAGTAATCCAAAACCGACTCGCGAATCTTTGCGCTACCGGTTTGGGATAAAAGGCCAAGCAGCTCTGCAAGAAAATCCTTGTTTCGTTCTACTTTGAGTAGTCCTACCAGATCTACCACTTGGCTTTCTATGCCATAACGTAGCGTATCGACACGCTGCTGGCTTTGGCTATCCTGGGCAACAACAGGCAGGATACACAATACGACCAAAGCAATAGCAAAAAAAGCCTTCCTGTTCATACAGTATCTCCTTCTTTTTTGCCCTGGTAACGGGACAAAAACGAGCGCTTGTACTCTAGAAACCTGCCAGCTTCTATACTGTTACGTATACCATGCATCAATGCATGTAAGAACGCCAGATTATGGTAGCTTGCAAGCATCGAAAAAAGGATTTCATCGCATTTGTATAAATGCCTTAGGTAGGCGCGGGTATACTGTTTACACACGGCGCAAGGGCATTCTGCGTCCACGGCGGAAAAATCGCTTGCGTGTTTAGCGTGCTTTATGGCAATCGGACCGTCGGCGGTAAACAAAAGCCCGTTCCTGGCGGTTCGTGTCGGATACACGCAGTCGAACATATCCACGCCGTGTTCAACGGCCGCTAGCATATAATCTGGGGTGCCTATGCCCATGACATAGCGAGGCTTGTCCGTGGGTAAAAGCGATGCGGTAAACGCAAGGTATTCCTCGAACACCGGAAAGCTCTCGCCCACCGACAGTCCGCCTATCGCGATGCCGGGAAGGTCCAGCTCGCTTATCTCCGCGGCAGAGCGCTTGCGCAAATCGCGATAAAAGTTGCCCTGAACAATACCGAATAGCTTACCATCAAAACCGTCACGGGTGTTTTCCCACCTGTCCTTGGAACGTTTAGCCCAGGCTGTAGTCAGTTCCAGTGCCTTTAGCGACTGTTTTTCTGTTGCGCCAAATTCCGTACACACATCCAGCTGCATGAACACGTCGCTGCCAAAGGCCATCTGCACGTCAACTGCAAGTTCCGGGCTCAGTTCATGCTTACTTCCGTCTATATGTGACTGAAATTTAACTCCGTTATCATGCACCTTGCGAAATGGGGCTAGCGAAAAAACCTGAAAGCCACCAGAGTCTGTAAGAAAATTGCCTTTCCAGCCGGTAAAACCATGAAGGCCGCCAGCTTGCCGTATCAGTTCGTGACCCGGTCGAAGAAACAAGTGATAAGTATTGGCTAGTATTATCGTAAAGCCTATGGTTTCCAACGAATCCTTACTGACTGCCTTTACCGTAGCATTTGTTCCTACGGGCATGAAGACCGGAGTCTGGACGCGCCCATGGGGAAGGTCTATGTATCCGGTTCGGGCGTTGCAGCCAGGATCGCTAGAAAGCTTGGTAAAAATATTCTGCATGATAAAGCTCCTCCTGGATACATAGGTCAGCTTTAGAACTTAGGCTTTGCGCCATGCCAGCATCCCGGCAGAAACGACAAGGAATAAAACAAGCGGAGAAAACGCACCGAAAGCAGGAGATATGCTGTCGTTTTTTGCAAGCAGCATGGAAATCATCTGAGCGACATAGTACAGCGTTGCCCCGATCAGGCTGATGAGCAAACTCATCAACAGCACATTTTTTTTATATCGACCGCACAAGGCTATGGACAACATCGCGACCACCACGGGTGTAAGCGAAAATGAAAAACGCTTTAGATATTCTG
>JAKQNL010000284.1 GCA_029565815.1 Spirochaetota bacterium
CCGCCTGTTCATCTGGGTGATGATAGCAGCATCGGCCGTGCAGGGCATTTTCTCGTAGTTAACTTTTTCTACCGCAGCTAACAGTGCAACCTTGGGCGTGTCCACACCAAGGGCCTTGGATACCTGCACGGCATTGGTAATGATGTCCAGCTTGCCGGCAATGTCGGGGCTTATGTTGATGGCCGCGTCGGTAACAATAAGTAGCTTGTGATAGGTGGGCACTTCCATGACGGCCACGTGGCTGGTAAGCCGGCCGGTGTTCAATCCAAGTTCCTTGTTGAGTACAGCCTTAAGGAGTATGGATGTGTCCAAGACGCCCTTCATGAGCATGTCCGCCTGGCCAGACTTGACCAGTTCCACGGCCTTGGCCGCAGCCTTGGCAAAATCTTTTTCTTCTATAAGAGTAAAGCCGGACACATCGGCCTGCATGGCTTGCGCTAGCCGCTTGATTTCTGCCGTGTCGCCTATGAGTATTGGCTCGATAAGGCCGTGCTTGGCTGCGTCCACCACCGCTTCCAGCGCGGACTCCTCGTGGGCTGCGGCAACGGCGACGCGTTTTTTACCGGCCTTCCTGGCCGCTTCGATAATTTCCTGAACCGTCTTCATGCTGATCGGTACTCCTTAGGCTCTACTTCCTTATTGAGCACGCTGGTACCGGCCTGGGCAAGAGCTTCCAGTTCGCCTTCGCCGGGGTACACGGTAAAGTCTTTTGCCATCCAGCCGCACATGTCCTTTATGCCAGCCTGAATGGCCTTGCCGTGGGCTATGCCGCCAGTCAGTATGATGCCGTCTACCTGGCCCTTGGCCGCAGCGACAACAGCACCTATGGCCTTCCCCATGTTGTATATGAAGGCTTCGTACACGAGCTTTGCTTCCGGCTCGCCCTTTAGGTAGCGGGCTTCCAGTACGCGCATATCGTTGGTGTCGGCTAGGCTTACCATACCGCCCTGGCCGGTTATCATCTTAAGCACTTCCTTCTCGCTGTATTTTCCGGAGAAGCACAATTTTGCAAGGGCAGCTGCCGGCAAAGTTCCTGCACGCTCCGGGCTAAACGGGCCTTCGCCGTTTAAGGCATTGTTCACGTCGACCACGCGACCGCCCAGGTGCAGGCCAACGGACACGCCGCCGCCCATGTGGGCTACCACAAGCCGGCTATCCTCGTAACGCATACCGTGTTCTTTGGCCCAGCGGCGGGCAACAGCTTTCTGGTTAAGCGCATGGAAAATGCACACCTTGCGGAACAGCTTGTGGCCGTAAATTCGGGCGACATCGGACAGCTCGTCCACCACCACCGGGTCCACAATGAAGGACGGAATGCCAAGCTCGTCGGCCAGGGCGCCGGCTATAAGGCAGCCCAGGTTGGATGCATGCTCGCCGTTTTTAGCCGCAAGGATCTCGTCCTTCATGGCCTGATTTACCTTGTATACGCCGCCGGGGATGGGTTTAAGAAGACCACCGCGGCCAACGATGCATGACAATTTTTTAAGATCAAAACCGCGCTTGTGAAGCGCGTCGCGTATGTGCTTTTCGCGGAACTCGTACTGGCTGGCTATAGTAGAAAAGGCGGCTATCTCTTCTGCAGAGTGAGCCACATTCTCCGTAAACAGTTCCTTCATATCCTCGAAAACGCCTATCTTGGTCGAGGTGGAACCCGGATTGATTACGAGAACGGTGTGCGGCATGCATGCTCCTTGGGGGGCGAGTACGGGCGCTTTACCCGCAGTCGCAGTATACCATAAAACGCCTCTCTTGCAAGTACTTGAGGCAGCTTTTTTGCAGTAAATGAAACGTCGTTTTGATTATTGAAACTCAAACACGTGGTACGAAGCTTTGGGATACGCAGGCTTTTGCTTTGCCCTGGCATTGTACCTACCAAGCTACTAGAATTACCATGAAGGAAACCATGAAAGCCCACAACCAGGTGCTTGCAAGTATTATCAGCACACTCTACCGATCGCTGGGCATGGAACTGGTTCTGCGCATGGCCAAAAGCTTTCTGCCCGGTTACGACATAAACCGGAGCATGGGCTTTCCGCCGTCCGTACCGGTACCGGCCCAGGCGGCCGCACAACGGGTGGTCATGGACCTGTACGATGCAGGCTTTCTTCTGGAGCTGGTGGAATGGCTGGTGCGCGCAGACAGCCAGGGCGTCATGGGCAAACAGATATCCGTTATCGGGCTGGAAGATATCGTGGACAGCATGTCCGACTCCGGCTACCTCCTGGACCAGGAATCCGGCCTGTTTTACGAAGACCCGCGCAGGCAGCGCACCCGGGGCTGGGGCAGGCTTAAAGCAGGTCAGGAATACCCAATCACGCTACTAAAACTGGATATAGTACGCAATTCCCGCTTGGTGCGCGGCAACAGCAAGGCGGGCATCCAAAGCGCTTACGATATGCTACGCGAATCGGTGCGGCGCATAGCGGAAAAACGACGAGGCCGCATGTGGCTGTGGGAAGGCGACGGTGGCATAGCCGCGTTTCACTACGCCCACCCGGCAATGAGCGCCGTGCTGTGCGGCATGGAAATACTCAACGACCTGTCGGTATACAACCTTACGGACAACCCCCTGGACCGCGACCTCTTGGTACGCGTCGCCGTCCATGCAGGATTTGTCCATTATACGGACGATGCGGCATCCCTGTTGCGCGAAGAGTGTGTAAAAGAGCTGTGCGAAATAGAAGAAGGCTGGACGGCACCCGGTTCCATGTCCGTGTCCGCATCCATTGCGCCACACATAGACGGCATTATTAAGGATACCTTACGGCCCCTGGATATAGACAGCCCGCGCGAGCTCTTGGGCTATTCCCTAGGACTTGCAGAATCTGCATGCAAGGCTCCTAAAGGACGGCAAGCATGAAAGCCATCCTTGTGTGCAAAAGCCGTAGCCTGGAGCTGCTCTTTGACCCAAGCCCGGAGCGAAAAAGCCCCCAGGACTTGGAAGCGCTGTGTGCAGACCCGCCCGAAGACAGCATAGTATTTCTGGATGCCGCCGCCTTACCTAAGCGAGCCCTGGCGGAAGCCATGGACCGCCTGTCCTCGTCCCGCCATCTGCGCTGGGCTATCATAGACCGCACCCGTATCCTTAAGGACACGGCCCTGGTATTCCACCTTGGTGGCTGCGACTACATAGGAGCCGATGCAGAAGAAGGCTCTATCGACCTACAAAGGCTAGACCGAGCCGCACTGTTTGCGTCCCGCATGGATCCGGATACAAGGGCTCACCATAGTCACCGTAGCCACGGCTCTACCTTCCCCGGCTGGGACGCCCTGGA
>JAKQNL010000308.1 GCA_029565815.1 Spirochaetota bacterium
CGCTGTGTGAATACAGGGCCCTGGCGGTCTGTATGGACAGGTCGTGGGCGCTTGCGTCATGCCCGCGTTCTTTAAGGAAGGCATCCAGGTACCACACCGCAGGGTAGGGCGCGTTGAGCTGGGTAAAGGGCGGCTGGATGCAAATAATCTTCATGGCTTGCAGTATAGCCTGCAGGCTGTGCGCCGGCAAAGGCCGCTAGGGGCGGTAGCGGTTTTGTAGCCACGAAGCCCGCATGAGCCGGTCCAGTTCCGCTGCTCGGGTAAAATCAAAGGCGTTTACCTCATCATAGCCCTTGTATGCGGGTTTCCATTCCCACAGTGCATGGTTCCACCCATAGTCTTCGAAACACTCTAGCATGTCCGAAAGGTAGGCCGCAGCTCCTGGCTGCCAGCGCATTACCCCATACTCGTTTGCGCATACGGGTATACCCATAGCCTGTGCAGCTGCCTGCGCCTGGCCAAGCATGGATGCTATCCACAATGCGTCTACCTGTTCCGGCTTGCCGTCATCGTCCGCATCGAAGCGGCCCGGATAAACACGCTTACGGAACCATGCTTCAGTTTTACTCTGGTGGGTGTATGCGTGCGGGTCATAGGGGTGCACAGCGAGCACGCACGCGCTAACGGGCGGTGGGGCTAGAATCGATGCCCATTCCGGTGACGCGTAGCCATCCGGCTGGATTAGTATGGGCGTTTCCTGGTCTACCCTGCGTATGGCCAACGCAAGCTTGGGATACCAAGAGCTCCAGTCATAACCGGATCCTGCATACCGGGCTTGGAAGGCGTGCGGGTCCCACTCTTGCACGATATCCGATGCGTTTGGCTCGCACATAAGGTCGTAACCTATGACGGCTTTCTGCTCCCGGTAGCGTCTGGCCGTAAACTCCCACATCGCGGCCCATGCATCCCGCGCTTGTGGGTCGGTCCATACCCGTTCCTCTAAATATGACTGGTCAAACCAAACGCCAGCTTCGTCCCTCAGTATGCTAAACTCCGACCGCCCAGGGCCGGTGCGGAATGTTATAGTGACGAATAAGCCAGCTGCATCGGCCATGGCTATCAGCGTGTCCAGGTTGTCCACCGCCGCCCAATCCGGCTGGTATGGCTCTTGCTCCGTGAACAGGCCTGGCACAGACAGCTGCACCCAGTTTGCTCCGTGGGCTGCCAGGGCGACAAAGTCTTCCATAGCGATAGGCGGGCCAAAGGGTCCGGGGCCAAGGAAATCCAGCCCGTCCAGTTCCGGATACACGCGGCGTTGCCACAGGTTTGCGCCACGCAGCTGGGTACCTTCGCTCCACAGGCCCAGTTCCGTGCTCGGCCTAACGGGGCTTGCAAGGAGCGTGGCCGCTGTGGCCAGGAAAAGGACTAGGTACAGTGCTCGTTTCATACCTGGAGTATAGCTCGCAGAGGCTGTTTTCGATTAACGTGCAGAATAATTGTGCCACGTGCGCGGTCGGCCTTGACGTTTTCGCGCAATTCCGGTATAAAAGCGCGTACCGAGCCGCTGTAGCTCAGTTGGTAGAGCAGTGGACTGAAAATCCACGTGTCGTCAGTTCAATTCTGACCGGTGGCAAAGGCCGTTCCCCAGGGAGCGGCCTTTTTTTATCTCTTGTTGCCTTTCATCCCAAAGCTTCGTAACACTAGTCTTCCCTTGCCCCGCGTGGTGATGCTACTATAGGTATGTAGCGTTTAGCATGCGCATGCAAACAAAAAGGAGCGGCACCCATGAAAGTTCTCGTTATAGGCGGAGCCGGTTATATCGGCAGTCATGTCGCGCTTTCCCTTATGGATGCCGGCCACCAGGTTGCAGCATTTGACAACCTTTCCAGCGGCCTTAGGCAAAATATCTTCCCCGGAGAACGGCTCATAGAGGGCGACATCATGGATCCGGTGTCCCTCAAGTCCGCCCTGTCCGAGGGCTGGGACGCAGCGATACACATGGCTGCGTTCAAGGCAGCCGGAGAATCCATGCTCGATCCGGGCAAGTATGCTCGGAACAATATTTCCGGCACGGTGAACATACTCAATGCCCTTACCGAGGCCGAGGTAAAGATGCTGGTGTTCTCCAGTTCGGCGGCGGTGTACGGCGAGCCCCGCTATCTGCCCATAGACGAAAAACATCCTACCGAACCGGAAAATTTTTACGGTTTTACCAAATTGGAAATAGAGCGTATCCTTGCTTGGTACGACAAGCTCAAGGGCCTCAAGTTCGCAGCCTTGCGATACTTTAACGCTGCCGGCTACGACGTGCAGGGTAGGGCGCGGGGCCTGGAGCGCAATCCGGCAAACCTATTGCCCGTTATCATGGAAGCAGCCGCCGGCAAGCGGGCGGAGGTTCAGGTGTTTGGCACCGACTACGACACCACGGACGGCACCGGCGTGCGCGACTATGTGCATGTAAACGATCTGGCAAACGCCCACGTGCTTGCCCTGGAATACCTGGGCCGTGAGGGCAAGAGCCTTACGGTCAACCTTGGTTCGGAAGAAGGCTTGTCCGTGCTACAGATACTGGAATGCGCCCGCAGGATAAGCGGCAAGAGCATTCCGGCCCGCATGGTGGCGCGGCGCCCGGGCGATCCGGCTAAACTTGTGGCTAGCTCGGCCTATGCAAAACAGGTGCTTGGTTGGCAAGCCCGTCATTCGGATGTAGAAACGTTGGTGCAGACCAGCTGGAAAGCCTATAGCTAATTTCAATTTCGGAGGTTATGGATGAATAATGCTGCATTTGAATACTTGGACAAATCGGTAGCCACGGTTATCGAGCTGGAAGAAATGCTTACGGCCATCGTAGCCCTTGCTCCTGAATCCGGCGGAGACGGCGAATGGAAAAAAGCCGAAGCCCTGGAAGCTTGGTTGCGCAAAAAAGGCCTGACCGA
This sequence comes from Spirochaetota bacterium, assembly GCA_029565815.1. GTDB lineage: Bacteria > Spirochaetota > Spirochaetia > Treponematales > UBA12059 > JAKLIU01. The sequence goes on from JAKQNL010000308.1 coordinate 2,877, forward strand.
CATAGAGCACTACGACGCTCCAGATCCGCGCGTAAGCGTCGGCAAGCGGCCGAACCTCGTGGTAACCGTAAAAGGCAAAAACCCCGGCAAGCGCCTGTGGATCATGGCGCACACGGACGTGGTGCCCGCCGGCGACCTTTCCATGTGGAAAACCGATCCGTATAAAGCAGTCGTCAAGGACGGGAAAATTTACGGCCGCGGCGTTGAGGACAACCAGCAAGGCTTGGTATCCGGCGTCGTAGCGGCATTGTCCTTAGTGGACAACCACATCATACCGGAGCACGACGTTAAGCTCCTTATCGTTGCCGATGAGGAATATGGTTCCGCCTTCGGTATCCAGTGGCTTTTGACCAATACCAAGCTCTTTCAGGAAGATGACCTCATCATCATACCGGACGGCGGCAAGGCTGACGGTTCCGAAATCGAGACCGCCGAGAAAAACATATGCTGGCTTAAAGTGCACACCAAGGGCAAGCAGTGCCACGCAAGCATTCCGGACGAAGGCGCGAACGCGTTTTTGGCAAACTGCGACCTTGCCCTGCGCCTGAACCGCCTGGAGACCGAGGTGTTCACCGACCGCAATCCCATTTTTACCCCGGAGCGTTCCACCATCACCCCGACGCGCAAGGACGCAAACGTTCCGAACATAAACACGGTGCCCGGCGACGACGTGTTCTACCTGGACATGCGTGTGCTGCCCCAGTACCCGGTTGCCCGGGTGGTTGCGGAGTGCCGTAAGGTTATGGACCAGGTACAAAAGCAGTACGGCGTAACCATGGTTGAGGAAGTGGTGCAAAGCAACGAAAGCCCTGCAACGCCGGTGAACGCTCCGGTGGTCGGATTGCTAAAACAGGCTGTTAAGGAAGTGTACGGTGTGGAAGGCAAGGCTGTTGGCATAGGCGGCGGTACTGTCGGCGCATACCTGCGTTCTGCCGGTTATCCATGCGTGGTGTGGAGCAGGCAGGATGAAACCATGCACGCTCCAAATGAATATACCATTATAGACAACATTGTGGGCGACGCGAAAGTGTTTGCCCGCATCATGATGACGGCGCGCTAAGGTTTTATAGCCTGAGTTCGCTACACAGCCGTCCGGGCCAGAATGCCCGGGCGGTTTTTTTTATCCGGCTTACGGTTTTGGTTGTGCGCTCTGGTCCAGGACAAACACAACGCGGCCCGTGCGTATAAGCTCGTGGTTTTCCTCGCTGGCCAGGATGCGCTGGGCGTCGCGGAAGGAAATGACCGCGTCGGTGCGTAGCGAGCCGAAAACCTGTGTGGGCATGATGCGTAAGGGATCGTTACCCGCCCGTAGCTCAACCACAGGATCATCCATGGAATACGCATATGCGACCGGTCCCCAAAAACGCAGGGCGTCCGGGGCCATTAGGTTGCGTTCCAGCACTGCTTCCATACGCTCGTCGTACAGCCGTGGATACAGGCAGGGCGTAAACCCGCTGTTTCCGTGCTCGCCGCGCACCGGGAACATGCCTTGTGCGTACACGATGATGCCGGTATACGGGCGGCTGGGTGTGTAGCCTTCCGCGTCGCGCTGGCTGACAGGAACGCTGTGTCGCACGAACAAGGCAGCCAGTTTGGGCAAGCTCCATTCGTAGACGGCGCTGATGGAGCTGCCGTCTTTGGACAGTACGGGCGCGCTTCGGACCCAGGTATCCAGGTATGCGTTGAGGTCCGCAATGCCTAAGCTTCCGTCTGTAAGCGCATCGTTGACGCTACGGTATGAGTCCAGGTTGATGTGTAGGACGGTTTGCATGGCTAGGGACGGTGCAGCCGTATCCAACAGCCGTTCCGCTTCCAGTCGGCCAGATGGTAGCCGTATGCCGGCCGCGCCCAGGTCCAATTTTGCTTCCAGTATCACCGTGCCCTTTGGCCAGTCCACGCGGGAAGAGCTTATGTATGCGCTTGTGGCGGAGCCCGGTAGAAGCGCGACAGCCGCGAGGGCGGCCAGCGCAAGTCCGAGCCGGGCTTTATGTCCCTTAGCTTTCATCATTCCAATATCGGCACGCGCAGGCTTGAACCTTCGCGCAATACGCTACTCAGCTCCAGGCCGTTGCGCTGCGCAAGGGTTTCCGGCTGAACGCCGTATGCAAGGGAAATGCTCCACAGGGTGTCGCCTTTTTTTACGGTGTAGCTTCCGGAAAAGCTCAAAGACGCTTCATCGGTGGAGGCCGGCAAGGGAGCAACGTCTTTGAATGCCGGAATGGCAAGCGTTTGGCCAAGCCGTATGCGGTCCGGGTTTAGGCCTGGGTTCATGGTCACTATCATGGGAACGCTTACCCCGTAATGGCGACCTATGGCCGACACGGTGTCGCCGGAGCGCACCACGTGCAGATACACGTTCATGAGTTTTTGGCCCGATGCTATGGCAGCCTGAACGGCGTCCGCATGCGTGGTCGGCACTTTAAGGGAATAAGGCCCTTCCGGCGGCGTAACCATGTAGCGCAGTTCCGGGTTGCCGGTTT
>JAKQNL010000319.1 GCA_029565815.1 Spirochaetota bacterium
ATTTGTGCGTCTGTATGCAGATTCGGGGCCCTTGTCGCCATACAGGGCATCGTGCAGATAAACCCCATTACCTGTAAGGGCTGCGGTCGCTGTGTCCGTGCCTGCCCTGAAGGAGTCCTTGTCGAGCATCCGGTTACGGCAGGTATGGTGCGCTTTTTCCGCTCTGGTAGCATTGATATTGTCCAGGGCCAGATGGCCATAGGCGATATTCGCGCAACCTCTGTTATCGAGCAGGCCAAAAAGAGCGCCCAAGAGAACTACCCTGACTCTGCCTGGCATATTCGGGATTGTCCGCCCGGCGCAACATGCCCAACGGTTCGTGCGGTTCATGGCGCGGATCTGTGTGTTCTGGTTGCGGAGCCCACGGCTTTTTCTCTGCATGACGTGAAGGTCGCGGCCGCAATGCTCAAGGATTTGCGCATCCCGAGCGCTTTGCTGGTTAACAAAGCCGGCTCCGGTACCGCGGACATTGACGCTTTCGCCAGCAAAGCTGGCCTTCCGGTGCTTGCCCGCATCCCCTGGACCAGAGCGCTTGCCGAGTACGGGGCGCGGGCTGAACGCTGCCCCGACAATCCGGATATGGCCACCGCCATGGCGGACCTGGCGCTAGGCATAGACGCGCTACTCCGTAAGGACAAAGCATGACAAGCATAGCAATAGCCAGCGGGAAAGGCGGAGCCGGTAAAACATCCGTGTCCGCCGCGCTTGCCCGTTATCTTGGACCCAGTGCCGTGCTGGCGGACTGCGATGTGGACGCGGCCAACGCGCTTATAGCCATGGGGGCCACTGAACTATCGCGTTCGGACTATTCTTCGGGCGATGGCTACGTGATTTACAGCTCGCGCTGCACCGGCTGCGGAGAGTGTGCCCGTGCGTGCAGGTTCGGGGCAATCGTTTCCGATAGCGGCACATTCCGCATAGACGAGGCCCTGTGCGAACGCTGCGGGCTGTGCCAGGATGTGTGCCCGTCCGCCGCACTTGTTACCGAGCAAAAACACGGCGGGTACCTGGCTTTGTCCAGCACGGCATGTGGATCGATTCTAAGCCATGCCGAACTGGTGCCGGGAGAGGATACCAGCGGCAAACTGGTTCGCAAGGTTCGGGTGCAGGCGGATGAACAGGCGAAACAACGCGGGGCGGATTTCGTGCTGATAGACGCGCCGCCAGGGATTGGTTGCCCCGTAATCGCATCGCTGTCGGGCGTAGGATTAGCCGTTGTGGTAATGGAAGCCGGCCGCTCCGGAATGTCCGACGCGGCTCGACTCTTTACCCTGCTATCGGACATGAAAATACCTTCAGTAGTCGTTATTAACAAAAGCGGCCTTGATCCGGAAATGGACAAAGAGGCCAGGCAGACTGCGGAAGATGCCAGAGCGCCCATTGTGGCGCAGCTGCCCTTTGACGCCCGTTTTAGGGCATCCACCGAGGCGGGAGAGGCGTGGACAGACGCGGCGGATCCATGGGTGCGCGAGCAGGCGCAGAGCCTTTGCGAAGCAATTCTTCAACGAACAAGGAGCATGTCATGATCATTGCAATTCCAACTGATGACAAGAAAACAGTTTCAAGCGTATTCGGCCGGGCCGAGTTTTTTGCCCTGTATAAGGACGGACAGTCCGAGCCTGAGTTCGTAAGCGGCACGGAAGGCGCCGAGCACGGCGCGGGTACAGGTGCTGTCAGCATGCTGGTATCCAAGGGTGTTACCCGTGTGGTGGCTCCCCAGCTCGGGCCAAAAGCGGCCGATTCCCTGAAAGTGGCTTCTGTCGAGGTGCGCATAGCTGCCGCTGGTACCGAACTTGCCCAAGCCCTCAAAAGCTGATAGTATCAAATGGGCTTATGCCAAGAAAGGGAGGCTCCATGGCTGGAGAGTGCAATCATACGGCAATAGAAGGAATTGGCCAGGAAGGCCATAAGGGAGGCGCTGGAATCAAGCGCGTCATCGGCGTGGTAAGCGGCAAGGGGGGCGTGGGCAAATCAACGGTAACCGTTCTCTTGGCCCAGGCTCTGGCAGCGCGGGGGCACAAGGTTGGTGTACTGGACGCCGACATTACCGGTCCTAGTATTCCGCGTCTGTTGGGGCTGGGTTCGTTCCGGGGCGAAAGCGACGGCCAGCTTTTGCGGCCTGTCATCAGCGAGGGCGGGCTTAAAGTAGTTTCCATAAACTTTTTCGTTGGCGACGAGGACACGCCGGTGGTGTGGCGCGGTCCGCTTTTGTCCAAGGCGGTGGAGCAGTTCTGGAACGACACGGCCTGGGGAGAGCTTGACTACCTGGTGGTGGACTTCCCGCCGGGTACGGGCGATGTGCAGATGACCGCCTTCCAAACCCTGCCGGTTAACGGTCTGGTGGTTACGGCAACGCCCCAGTCGCTTGTGTCCATGATCGTTGCCAAGGCCGTCAAGATGGCCGGCATGATGGAAGCTCCCGTCCTGGGGGTCGCGGAGACCATGGGCAGCATGAGTTGCCCCCACTGCGGCAAGGATATGCCCCTCTTTGACTCGCTGGACGGCAAGACCATCCAG
>JAKQNL010000342.1 GCA_029565815.1 Spirochaetota bacterium
CATGTGGCCTAGCAATGCACCGCCAACGCCAGCCCAAAAACTCGAGATGACAAAGCTGGTTACTTTTACCCGGAAGACGTTCACGCCCATCGCCTCGGCGGCAATCTCATCGTCGCGTACGGCCTTTATTGTTCTTCCATAACTTGAGCGCAGGAGCATGACCAAGAAGATCGTCGCCGCAGCGGCCGCTCCCCACACCACCCAGGTGGTTGAGTACTTGGGGATGGCCTTGAGGCCTTGCGCCCCGTTTGTAAGAGATTGAGCATTGGTAAGGAGGACGCGGATTATCTCCGCAAAGCCCAGTGTGGCTATGGCCAAGTAGTCGTCGCGAAGCCGAAGGGCCGGCGCTCCGATCAATAGGCCTACCAGCGCTGCGAACAAGCCGGCGATCACCAAAGCGACGAGAAACGGTATCTGTACGTCTTTAAGCCACGGCACGATGGGGGTGAGGAAAAAGTTCATGTCTTTCTGCGCGGGGCTCATGGTCAAAAGGGCGCTCACATACGCTCCAACGGCCATGAAACCAGCGTGCCCGAGCGAGAAGAGGCCCGTAAAGCCGTTGAGCAGGTTCAGTGACAGGGCAAGGATAATGTAAATCGCCGACAGGTTGATTATCCGAAGCGCGAAAGGCCCTAAGAAGGAGTCGCACAGGGCAAGGGCCACGGCCCCCGCGCCCAAGGCCAGGACTGTCTTGATGATGTTTGCCTGTTTCATCGCTTACACCTTTACCGTTTGCGCCTTGCCCAGGAGGCCGGCGGGCTTTACCAGAAGCACCACGATAAGCAATACGAAGGCGAAAGCGTCCCGATATCCGGTAAGCGCCGGAAGGAACGCGACGATGAGGATTTCCAGCATGCCCAGCAGGAACCCGCCAAGGACAGCCCCCTGGATGTTTCCGATGCCTCCGATGACCGCTGCTATAAAGCACTTGAGTCCGGGCATAACGCCCATGAGCGGATTAAGTTGCGGGTAGCGCATGGTCCACATGATGCCACCAAGAGCGGCTAGTAGCGATCCTATGCCAAAAGTAACGGATACTACGCGGTTCACGTCGATAGCCATAAGCCTGGCCGCGTCCAGGTCCGTGGATACGGCGCGCATGGCAAGGCCGGTTTTCGTCTTGTTCACCACGTAAAGGAGTGCCACAAGGGCAATTGCGGTGACGACCGGTATGAAAAGGCTTACCGATACCACCGATACCGGCCCGAAGCGAACCACGGTGTCGAATAGGGGGATACTTGGAAAACTTTTGGGCCGGCCCCCAAATATCACGATACCAAGGTTCTCTATAAGAAACGACGCGCCGATGGCGCTTATCATAACGGATATTTTGGGAGAATCCCGGAGGGGCCTATAAGCCACGCGCTCCAGTACCATGCCGAGTAGGGCCGTCAACCCTAGAGCGACCAAAAAGGCCACCCACCATGGCATGGCCAGGGAAGTCAGCGAATAGAACGCAATGTATGCGCCCAGCATGAATACGTCGCCGTGCGCGAAGTTGATTAGCCGTAAGATGCCATACACCATGGTATAGCCGATTGCTATGAGTGCGTACAGGCTCCCGAGGCTCAAAGCATTAGCTAGTTGCTGGAAAAACGTAGACAGTGACATACGGCCATCCTTTGATGGCGCCAGTTGTGGCAAGGCGCCTAAGCGGATTCGGGAGCGGGAGGCATCATGCGCCTCTGGGAAACCGGCGGCTCCCGCACCCTGCCAGGAGCCGTCGGTTTGTAAAGCGGATGTTCCGCTTGCTAGTGTTTACGGGGCTACGGTCGTGTTGTAAACGAACTTGCCATCCCTAACTTCTTTGATTACAGCGCTCTTGATCGGGTCGCCGTTTTCGTCCAACGTAACCATGCCGGCCGCTCCGGCGAAGTCTTTCGTCGCGGCCAATGCGTCCCGAATTTTTACCGGATCCACGCTGCCCGCGCGCTTAATGGCGTCGATGGCAAGGAGGTAGCCGTCAAATCCTAATACGGCGGTCCCCGATGGAAGCTTGCCGTACTTCTTCTGATATTCGGCCACGAACACTGCGGACAAAGGGGTCAGGGGCGCGTCGTTGTCGAAGAAGGCGGACATGACCGCACCTTCTACGGCTTGGCGGCCTACGTCGATGAATTCGGCGATTTCCCAGGTGTCGCCGCCGAGGAAGGGAGCGGTGATTCCAAGCTCGCGCGCCTGCTTGATGATCAAGGCGCTTTCGGTGTAGTTGCCCGGCGCGAAAATGACGTCTGGCTTCAAACCCTTGATCCTGGTCAGCTGGGCGGAGAAGTCCTGGTCGCCGGTCTGGTAATTAAGCTCGGCGAGGATGGAATCCTG
>JAKQNL010000343.1 GCA_029565815.1 Spirochaetota bacterium
GGCATCTTGCCTGTAAAACCCGATCTTGTCGTGTCGGGCATCAACCGCGGGCCTAACCTGGGAACCGATCTTATCTATTCGGGTACGGCTGCAGCTGCACGCCAGGCAGCGCTTATGGGCATTCCCGGCCTTGCGGTGTCGCTTGCTACCTACACAGAGCCCTTTCTGTACGAAGCGCTGTCCGCCCTGGTTGCGGACCGCCTTGTGGAACTCCTTGCCCTGTGGAGTCCGAACGTGTTCCTCAATATCAATGCTCCACCGCAAGAAGCCGGCTTCCGCTACGAGCTGGTGGAAACCATTCCTAGTTCCCGGCGCTACAAGGATACGCTTAAGGTATTTGAAGGCCCGGACAATCATTCATACTGCTTTTTTACCGACGGCCATGTGGAAAGCCATGAAGAACACGGCTCCGACGAGGAAGCTGTACGACACGGAAAAGCTTCCGTTACCCGGGTGCTCGTCCAACCGCAGGCAGCCAACACCGGCGTGTTCCCCATGCTCGGTATCGCGAAGGCTGCGCGATGAATCATACAGGAAAAAATCTCGAGCCGTCGTCCATCCAGCGCGCTATGGCCGAATACCGCAGCGGCGACTACGAAGCAGCGCTCTTGTCTTTGGCTGAAACCCAGGTGAGCGAAGAAGATTACCTAGAGCTTGCGTACGTGCTTGGCTTGTGCCATGTGCGTTTACAGCGATGGGATGAAGCGCTCCTGTACCTGGAACAGGTGGTTACCTCTGGTATGGAAGGCCCGAGGGTGCTCCAGTGCCGACAAACGCTTGCCTACGTGTACGCGCTTACCGGCAGGGCAAAACTTGCCGAATACGAACTAAAAAAACTGGTAGAAGCGGGTACGGAAACGCCTCAGGTCTATGCGACCCTCGGCTATGCCGCCTGGAGCCAGGGCCGCCTGGAAGACGGCCTGTCCTGGTACTCCAAAGCTCTGGAACTGGATCCGGAAAACACCAACGCGCTCAACGGGCAAGGCTACCTCCTTGCATGCTCCGGCAGAGATTTGCCCAAGGCGCTCACCTCGTGCCGTAAAGCCTTGGACGGGAAACCGAACAATCCGGCCTACCAGGATTCTCTTGGCTGGACGTATTACAAGCTGGGCATGTTTGACGACGCTGCCAGGCTCCTGTCTGCAGCGGCTGGAAAACTGTCGGCCCACCCGGAACTGGTAGCGCACGTACAAGCGCTCACAAAGGCCCGGCAAGCATGAAACGATATGTACTTGCCGTTTGCTGCGCCTTAGTGCTTGCCGCGAACCTGTCTGCCCAGTTTGCCTATGTGGTACAAGCCCCCCTTGCACGGGAATCGTTCCGTACCGGCGTAGAGGCATACCATCGCGGCCGCTATGCAGAATCGCTCTTGCTGTTTGAAAAAACCCTGGCCGATGCGCCCAATGATCCGCTGGTGCTGTATTGGCTCGGCAAGTCCTATTACCGCATGGGCATGATTTCAACCGCCCTCCAGCGATGGACCGACGCCGCGCGTGCTGCCGGCCCGTCGCCCTTTCTGGAATCCCGGATAGAACTGGCAGGTGCGGTACTGAGTCCGCAGCGCCTAGCCGCGCCGAGTAGCTATTCCATGGTTCAAAGCCTTGCCGGTGTAGTGGCAAAGGAAACCCGCTTTCTTAGGCCAAGCTGGATAGAGCCTTTGCCGGACGGCTCGGCCTGGCTTGTGGCGCACGGGACTAACGAGATAGTGCGCATAAGCCCAGACGGCCGTATAGTGCAGCGCATCACCGGCGGCACAAGCGGTTTTGACCGGCCCTTTGCGCTCACCGTGCTGCCCGACGGCTCCATGTTCGTCAGCGAATTTCAAGCAAACCGCATAGCCATGCTTAGCGCATCCGGTTCCATTACCGGCTACATACAGGGCGGAACGGGCATAGAACGCCTGGCTGGTCCTCAGTTTATATGTTCCGATCCCGATGGCTTTGTGTACGTCAGCGACGTTGGTTTTGCCCGAGTGGTCAAATACAAATCGGACGGAACCTTTGTGTCCGCCTTTGGGCAAAGCTCGCCCGCTTTTGCAGGGCTTAAGCTACCCACGGGCATTGCATGGCACCGCGGCATGCTGTATGTCGCCGATGCAGCCCTAAAAGGCATAGTGGTATTCGATGCGTACGGCAATTATGCTGGTACCGTGGCCATGGGACGCCTAGGCCGTCCGGAAGGCATACGCTCTACGACCCGCGGCCTCTTGCTTGCGGACACATACCGGGTAGTGCTTGTAGATACTGAATCCGAAGCGATAACGGAACTATATCGTGTGGAGGATAAGGCAAGCCGGCTGGTATCCGCTGGGTTTGACGCAAACGGCGATATACTGGCCGCGGATTTCGATCTGTCCTCCCTTAACTACCTAGCCGACCCAAGTGTCCGCTACGCAGGCTTGTCGGTGGATGTGGTTGCTGTCAATGCAGATGCCTATCCCCGTGTCAGTGTAGACCTGCGGGTCCGCGACCGATTCGGAAAAGCGGTAGTTGGGCTTGGCGATTCCGCCTTCTATGTTTCAGAATCCGTCCGCGTTACGGAACGCAGGGTGGAAGGCGGCAAAACGGTCGACTATTTTTTCGACACGATACGGCCGGCACCGGAACTGCGCTATGAAGGCAGTCTGGACGCTACGGCACTTTCCAGCGTGTGCTTTTTGGCGGAAGGCTCGCCCCAGTTGGCCGCAAGGCGAACAGAGCTACGCGATGCGCTTACTCCCATCATGAACAGCTTTTCCAAGGGTTCAAGCTTCTCGTTTGTTAGCGCGCTGTCCGCTCCCCAGCCGGCAGTACAAGGCGGCCTTAAAGAGCTGAGCGCCTTGGCTCTTGCCATGCGTGGCGATGCTTCATGGCGTTTCGATTCCGGCCTGCGTTTGGCTGCCGGTTCCCTGTTTGCTTCTTCCGGCCGACGGGTTATTGTGTACCTCAGTACCGGCTCGGTCAACGAAAGCCTCCTCAACGGCATAAGCTTGGCCGAGCTAGCCGACCTTTTGTCCTCAAACGGCATTATGTTCTTCGCGATTACCTTCGGAAACGAGCCGGTTTTATCCGCCAGGAAGCCCAGCGCTGTTGAAACCGGCGGCATGGTCATGCGTTCGGATAGACCCGAAGGCATGGCTCAAATCGGCATGATGGCTCAAAGCGCTCCC
>JAKQNL010000365.1 GCA_029565815.1 Spirochaetota bacterium
AGTTGTTCCCCGAGCTTGCCCTTGGCTGGATGTGGACCTTCGGGTCAAAAAGCGCCATGCAGGTAGGCATAGGGGTGGAAGCATCTGTCGGCTGGGTATTGTTTGCTTACGAGAGCGGCACTTTCGAACCGTGGATAAGCCGTTGGTTTGGAGGGAATCTAAGATGAATATCAAGCTGCGCGTTCTACGTCTGGTATCTTTTATTACGCTCATGGTTATGCTGTTTGTTGGATGCGCGGGTTCCGCAGGCGTCGCTATGGAGGCACTGCGCATCGACGGAGAGTGGTTTCTGGCCAGCCTGTATGGCGACGAGCTTCCCGTTGCGGAAGGCGGACAGGCAAGCAGTGTAAGTTTTACGCTAAAGCTGGATGCAGAACGGGCGTCCGGAAAAGGTTCATGCAATAGTTGGGGTGCGACCATCACGCGTGGCTCAAAGAATCTGTTGCACTTTTCTGCCCTGTGGTCAACCAAAATGATGTGCGATGATTACGGTTCCGAGCAGCGATACTTCCAGGCTTTGTCTGCATGCGCATCCTTCCGGCTGTACGGCGGCAGCTTGTGGCTTCTGGATGACAGCGGCAACGAAGTGGCCCGATTTAGGCGTGCCGTGGACTGACGAACGGCGGAGAATTCATCGTTTTTTCACATAAGCCACACACCGTTTGCATCCTTGGCGGGTAATGATTACGCGGGTTACCCCCAAGGAGGAAACGATGAGATTTTGGAAACGCTTTTCGGCTGTCGCGCTGGTATTGGCCTGTGCGCTGGCTCCTGTTTTTGCAATGGGAGGCAAGGAGGCCACATCCGGCCCGGCCGCACCGGTTCAGAAGGCTAAGTATGTGTTCGTATTCATAGGCGATGGCATGGCCGTGGCTCAAACAAGCGCCGCAGAAATATATGCAAACGCCATGGCCCAGAAAGAACCGGGTTTTAAGAAACTTGGCTTTACCCAATTCCCGGCTCAAGGTATTACCACTACCTATGATGCCAGCTCGATCATCACCGATTCGGCATCGGCAGGCACTGCGATAGTTAGCGGCAACAAGACCCTCAGCGGCGTCATCAACATGGATGCCGGCAAGACCATACGCTTTAAGACCATAGCCGAGTATGCCAAGGAAATTGGCTGGAAGATCGGCGTCGTGTCTACGGTGTCTATCGACCACGCAACGCCGGCTGCTTTCTATTCCAAAGCTCCCAGCCGTGGTGATATGTACGACATAGCCGTTCAGCTTACCCAGTCTAGTTTTGACTATTTTGGCGGCGGCGGCTTTGCCCAGCCTAAGGGCAAGAAGGGCGACCAGCCGGATATGACGGACCTGGCGCGGAAAGCCGGCTACACCGTGGTGGATACCGTGGACGCTTTCAAGGCCCTGAAGGCTCTGCCGGGCCAGAAGGTTATCGCCATCAACGAAACCTTGCAGGATGCATCTGCCATGCCCTGTGACCTGGACCGCCAGGAAGGCGACCTGGAACTGGCAGATTACGTTAGCAAGGGCATAGAGCTGCTCATGAATGACAAAGGGTTTTTCTTCGCAGTCGAGGGTGGGAAAATCGACTGGGCATGCCACGCCAACGACGCAGCGGCTTACATCGGCGATACGCTTGCTTTTAATCGAGCCATAGCTGTGGCTGTGGAGTTCCAGAAGAAGCATCCAAAGGATACTCTCATTATCGTAACCGGTGACCATGAAACCGGCGGCATGAGCATAGGCTATGCGGGTACCAAGTACACTACTGCTTTCCAGGGCATAGCTATGCAAAAGGGTTCTTTCCAGGCATTTGACGACCAGGTTGTCGCCAACTACAAAGATGGCCGCACTGCGGCCGATGCCCGCCTGTCCGATCTGCTTCCGGAAATAAAGCGCTGGTTCGGCATCGACTATGCAACGCTGAGCCAGAAAGACAAGGAACTGATAGAGCGTGCTTTCATTCGCACCATGAAAGGTGAGCTTGCGTTAACATCACAGGAAGACCCGTACCTCCTGTATGGTGGCTACGAGCCCTTGACTGTTACCCTCACGCATATTGTTAGCCAAGCTGCCGGCATAGGCTGGACATCCTACTCCCACACTGGCCTTCCGGTTGCGACCTATGCTTTGGGAGCCAGCCAGTGGCTGTTTGATGGCTATTACGACAATACAGACATGTTCACCAAGTTAGCTGCTGTTATGGGCATAAGCCTGCCCGCAAAAAAAATAATAAAAAGATGCGGCCAACCCCCGATCGGCATGCGCAGCGCGATGCGCTTTCGCCGTGCGGGGGTTTTGCCGCAGGTTTCATACCTTCTGTTTAGCCTGCTTGTCAGCGCTTTGTTTTAGGTCCTGTGGGTGGGTTCTTTGCCGCTTTCTTTGCGCTGATGCGTTTAGGTTTACGCGCGGCGTCTGCCAGTGCCTGGTCGAACACCACCACCGTGCCGGCCATGTTGATCACGTCGCCGGATTCCAGTCGTTTGCGGCTTACCTCGCGGTTGTTCACCGTAACCGGCGAGTCTGCCACCACCGTGTACACGTTTTCTTTCTCGTCGAACATGATGGTTGCATGCGATGCTTTGAGCGACGGGTTGCCGGCTATCGATACGTCCGCGTCCGGGGCAGCGCCTATGACGGTTTGCGGGCCGGCTATCTCGAAGAACTTGGTGCTGGTTCCGGCTGGCGAAAACAACAGGCGCACGCCGGTTCTGTCGGTTTCCTTCTCCAGCTTTAACAGAACCACAACAAGCCACAACAGTAGGGCGGCCAGTGCAAACAGTAGGTGGTATAAACGGACATTGCCTGCGCCCTGTCCAAGCACCGTGCCGGTGTAATAGTGGCGCTGGGTTTGAATTTTTTTGGCATAGCCGCCAGAAGCATCGGTTCCGCTAGCGGCCACCCGTACATAGCGTTTTTCGCCGGCCATCATGCCTGCACGGTAATCGATCGCTATCTCTGCAAGTACATCCTGTCGTATGGTTTGGTACACGGCAGCCAGTTCGGTTCCGTCCATTGCGTCGAATACGCGGCCGCCTGAATCTTCTGCAATCTGGCCTATGAGCGGGTCCCGGGCCGGACCAAAGCGAATCGCGTAAATGGTAACGCCGTCGCGGGCTGCTTCTTCCATAACCTCTGCAGGTGAAGCGGAAAGGCTGCCGGAATCCGGATTGGGTTTTCCTGTTTTAAGGGCGTATGGCCAGTTCTCGCCGTCGGACAATACGATGAGCACGCGCCTGCCTTGTTCTACAGCAAAGCCGGCTAATGCGCGCTGCATGGACAGGTACAGTTCGGTGTACGCATCTTCGCTAGCAGGTTTCTGTATTTCCGCCAGAACCGGAGCAACGGCGCGCGCCTCTGAGCCCGCAGCCTGGGCGTTCCAGTAGCGTGTATTGAATACAGCAAGTCCGGCTCGGTCCTTGTCCGACAGGGCTGCCAAAAAATCCTGTGCCGCTTGCTTGGCCGCCGCCGCCCGGGTTGCCAACGGGTCATCCGTTGGCTGTCCTGCCTGGTCGTCCCACATGGAACCGGAATTATCTAAAAGGAGGAAAAAGGAAATGCCTTCGTCTGCGTTTGGGTTGACCGACAGCGACAGTATGAGCCGGCTTTCCCAGTTTTGCTGGTCTGCAGATTCCCACAGCTCGAATGCAGCAGCATCGATGGCTCCCGATGCCCGAAGCGCCGGAGCCGACAGGTACAATCTGGTGGTCTGCCGCGCAAGGAGGGCGTCGGTGGATACCTGGGTAATGGTAATGCCCTGGCTAAAGGCGGGGACGGCTAGAGCAGCCCATAACGCAATACCTGCAAGCAAGGCGCGGTTCTGGCTTTGGCGTCGTAGTATATTCAGCATGGTTTTCATACGTGTTTCTCCTTTAGAGTTGGCCATTAGCCAAAATAGCCGTACACGAATTTTGCGCTGCCGACGGTAAGCACATCCTCTGGCCGTAGCGTTCTGCCCGCCGGGGGTTCGTCGTTTAGTAGAAGCCGCGCGCCGGCTTTTTCCGGTTCTATAGTGATAGAACCTTTGCTCACTCTAAGCGTAGCGTGCAACTCCTCAACGCCCGGATAGCCTTTAAGCACCACGTCGCGGCCGGATAGGCTTCCAATGCTCGTGCGCTTACTCAGCACCGAGTATTCTTTGCCCTTAAGCGGGCCGTTTAGGAGCATGAGCGTTCCAAGTGAAAAGCGGTTTTCGAATATGGACCACGCAATGCCCAGGCACAGGCCAAAGGCTGCAAGACCTGCAAGGAGCGCAAGCGGCTCGGATGGATACATAAAGGAAAGTGCCGACAGTATGGCTCCGCCCAAAAGGCCGCCAAGGGCACCGCCTGCAAGTCCGACTAAAAGCTTGCGGCCGGAACGTGCGCGCAGGCCTTCGGTTAGCCCGACAATGATGCCGGTTATTGCCCATGCAACGCCGGAAGCGACCGCAAGGCCGGCTCCGTTGCGCGAACTGGCCGTGCGCCACAGACCAGAACCCGCGGCGAACAGGAACAGCTGGCCGGCCATAATGCCAAGCGCACCGGCCAGGGCTCCGAAGGCTGCGCCAAACAGAAAGCCCTTAATCGCTTTTGGACGCGAAGAAACGATAACGCCTTCAAAAGAGCCAAAAAAGGCTCCGAAGGACATTCCAAGGGCGGCTCCCTGCACCAGGGAAAAAACAAGATAGCCGGGGAAGCGGCTCTGCACAGATTGGAGCGCCAAAAGGGCCGGCCATGCGACCAGCGCTCCTAACAGGCCGAAAGCTGCCATAAAGATCCGTTTAAGCGTAAGCGACATAGAAGCTCCTTAGGGTGTTAAGCCTTCCGGCTCCAGCTCTGCCGACAGAACCAGCCTGTCCTGGTCGGCTGCGATTTTTAGCGAAAACATTTGCGCTTTGTATCCGTCCGATTCCACCCGGAATTGGCGGACTGCGCCTGTGGTAATTGCTCCGTAGGGCAGGCTCGCCGGGCTTACCCAGCCACCTGCATGCGAAACCAGGAGCCGGTAGGGCAGGTCGCGTCCGGTATATGCATCGCGGGCCTCTGCGCGCACCGCCAGGGCCCGAGGAATGCTTTCGTCGATGCGCAGCCTAAGCTTAGAGCCTTCCTGTGCGCCGGATTCGGAAAACGGCCGGACGGTAAAACTCTGCCACAGCACCGCGTTGTCCGCCACCAGTTTAAGCCTGTACCGGCCCGGGGCAAGGTACAGGGTGTCGGAAACAAAACTGTTCCACGGGTCCGCATCCTG
>JAKQNL010000006.1 GCA_029565815.1 Spirochaetota bacterium
GGACGGAAGCTTAAAACCCGAAGAGCTGTACGGTTTGGATGACTACAGTTTTTATGCCCTCATGGGAGATACTGCGCGGGACAGCCTTGGTTTGGTCCGCGCGGTGCATAACGGCCAGCTTACAAAAACCGCCCTGGAAACGCCCTATATGTCGGACAATCCGAGCATGGCCCGTGCGTCGGCTTTGGAAGCCCGAAGCGCGTTGGAAGACGAGCTTGCCCTTTCCATGGCTCAGGCGGGAAAGAGCCGGCCTATCGTCGTTATAGATATACCCGAGCCCATTTCTTTTGAGTCGGATTTGCCCATATTGGGAACCGGCCAAAGTTTTAGCACCTGGGCTGCGGTTTTCCGGCCGGAAACGGTTGCAAGTTTCACGCATTCGCTACGGGTGCTTCGCGTGTTTACGAACCTGGATCCAGCCTACGCAAAACCGCGGGTAGAGGAGTTCTTCGGTTTGCGTTCCTCGCCCAAATGACTATACTGGTAGAACAACGCTACCTGAAAAGGCCGCCGGCATGCGGTGAAAGGGTCCATCGGTGGAAATTCATAATTTGATGGAAGATTTGGTAAAAGCTACGGTAACCGAGTTGTTCGACGCCGAAGAGCGGGGAGCATCCGGCTCGTGGTGTACCTGTAGGCAGTGCAGGATGGATGTTGCCTGCTATGTGCTTAACCGCATACGGCCGGAATATGTCGTGTCATCGCGCGGCATTGCGTACACCGAACAGGATTACGGCGAGAAGCTGCAAAAGACAGCCGACGTGGTGTCTATGGCCCGGGAAGGCTGGGCTCGCATCAACGCAACCAAACGGCCAGGGCATGAGCACAACGGCATGGAAAAAGCCGCAACGCTTGTGGAAGGGCCAGTGTTCAACGTGCCGCCGGTCATGGGGCGGGTATTTAACGTATCCAATTTCGAGCCTATATCCGGGGCAACCGTAAGCCTGTACCATCTGGATGAACTCCTGCCGATGACCGACGCAAACTGGCAGAATCCGTACCATATCGTAAAGAATACGGCAGGTACCTTCATATTCTGGCCCCGTCCTATGGCTGCAGCTTCCATCGGCTTGTCCACGGCGTTGGCCCTACGCGTGCACATAAGCCTCGACGGCTTTGAACCGCTGGATCATTACCTGGAACTGAAGCTGGTATCCGAAGCCAGGTACAGTTCCCAGTTTTCCATGCAAGCTGTTTACCGTTTGCCGGACCTGTACGTATTCCCGTCGTAGGGCATACTGTCAGTTCCAGCGTCCACCCATCATAGAAGCCAGCTCGGATGCAGGAACCAGCTCCAGGTACTGGAGCACATCCAGCTGGCCACGTTCCTCGACTCGTCGTACTTTATACACGCGGTAGGCTATGATGCGCGGGCTGGGAGGCGGCATGGGTAGCGGAAAGCCGTTCATGTCTACCAACTGATCCACCCGCAACAAGCTGTCGCATTCCTGCCTATCGCCATCCGGGTAGATAAGCCATCGTGTTTCTGTCGTCATGGCTAGAGTGTAGCCATAAGCAAACAGCCTGAAAAGCCCGACTTTTTTAGAATCCACACAGAGTAATATCCAAAATCTCCAATAATCCGGCGCTGTGGCGCTTTATGTAAACGCATGTTTAGTAAAAACTACAGAATATTTTTTCTGTCTAGTACGCATTTCCTTTCCTCTTTGTTGACATTGTGGGTTTGTACGGTAGTATAGAGGAGGATTGTGGGAGAAAGTGGGAAATAAAGGGAAAGGGTGGCATGGAACTGGTAACCGGTGAGTTTAGGAACACGCTCGACGACAAAGGCAGGATCTCCCTGCCGGCGAAGTTGCGTGCCGGCTTGTCGGCCAATGTCCTTGTGGTTACCCAGGGTGTGGACAAGTGCCTGTGGCTGTTTACCCCGGAACGCTGGAATGCCCTGTCCGAGCAGCTGTTTTCTTCCACCAGCCTGTTTCACCAGCAGGCGCGCATCATCCAGCGGCGCATCATCGCTCCGGCCCAAGAGGTGGAGATAGACAAGGCTGGCCGCATAGCCATACCGCAGTCGCTGCGGGAGTATGCAAGCCTCGATAAGGAATGCGTGGTGCTTGGAATTACCAAGCGGCTGGAAATTTGGGACGCGGACACGTACCGCGCCTGGATAGAGGCTACGGACGCCGAATTCGAAAAGGCATCCGAAGCGCTGAATATTCAAAACCTGTAGGGTGGGG
>JAKQNL010000012.1 GCA_029565815.1 Spirochaetota bacterium
CGGAGACGGGCTGGAAGGAGCTTGCAGGAAGCAAGGTACTGGAAGCCAAATCCTCTCAGCCCGAGTTCAGAGAAGAACTGCCAAAGTACGGCAGTTCTTTTTTTTCAGCCAGTCTATGTGACATTGCTCCAGACATGCGAGGGCTGAGAGGATTTGAACCATGCGCTCCGAGACTCGCAGGAGCGCAGGGGTGAGAGTGGCGGCCTGCCGCCACTCGAGGGGGTATCCCCCTTCCTAGATCGCCGAGCGTATGACGCCGTGTGGCTTTCAGCCACACACTACAATACTCTTCTTCTCGGCAAACGCCCAAAGGGCGTATGACGCCGTGTGGCTTTCAGCCACACACTACAATACTCTTCCTCTCGGCAAACGCCCAATCCTCCCGGATATCCCTAGCGTGAATGCAGTCGCCACGGTAGTCCATCCCATCGTTGCATTCGACCATACAGATTTCACGAAAGACGGCGGCCATAGCTTCTGCATCGAAGCTGTCGAAGCCGAGGAGATCCATGTCTCTAGTTGGTCGGCTTGGCGTATCGTACCAGATACAAAACAGCAGAGCTCCCTTTAGGAGAAACCTATCCTTATAGCGAGAGGCGGAGATGCGGTAGAGGAAACGTTCTAGGGCATAACGAGACAAGAGTAGGTTGAAATCGCTGTCGCTTGCCCGTGCGGCGGCAAGGAGACGATCATGGACTGAAGCAGCCTTGGAGGATGTCTTCATACAAGGACCTCCAGATAGGGTCTGATGACATTCGCCACCCGATCGATTTTAGCGCAACGCCAAAGCTCATCGCGATCTAGCAACCGTTTCTGCACGGCATCGCGAAGAGCTTCCAACGCTACATCGAGTCCTATCTTGTTCCGATATTTAAAGCAATCGGCGATCGTCTTTTCGATAGTCGTAATGCGAATCATGACGCTATCAACCATCTTCGTTTCAACACCATAAGTCAAAGCCTGCTGGCCAAACCGGACAACTTTAAGACTGGGATACTCGAATCTCGGTGCACGAGCCTTGCGGTCGATAGCGATCCAAATTTCGGCTGGGGCCTGTGTAGTCAGCTTATGGTAGCGAAGGGCGGAGAGCAAACAGATTAAGGCTTCGGGTATGCGCGTAGCGACGATAGCTAGGTCTCCATGCTCATTTAGATGATAATCCGGACGACAATAGAGCCCGCGCCTGACTCGTCGAATTTCACCCGCAGCGACGAGGCGAGAAAGCTCGATTCGTGTGAAGCCAGCTTTCTCAATATCTTTCGAGCGCAGGAGTGGAGTTTCTTTGAATAAGCGCGCTAGCGCCGGAACCATAGTATATATTCCTTTATGTCGGCACATATTGTCAAGTGCCGACACAAAGGAATATTGCTCGTTTGATCATAGCCAGCCCTTGAAGAAAGCGCAGGGCTCCAAGCAGCGCTTGCAGCTTTCTACGGCAATCTCTTCGCTTCTTGCCGCTTTTTATACCAGGCCAGCATTCCCCGTAGCCCATCCAGTATAGACCTACTCATGAATCTGCCTGGCCATAGAATAATTTTAAGGAACAAGAGGTCCCTATTCTGGTCGTCGGTGTACTTGAATGGATGATCCATAAGGCCGCCCAGCATGCCCAGGTCTTTTGTGTTTGGGCGGGGCACAAAAAAGACAAGCGTTGACCAGAATGCCGCCTATCGTTAGCATACAGCCATGGAATCCGACTCCGAACAGATACGCAGGCGTTTAACATTTGCCATAATATCACATCCCGACGCAGGCAAAACAACTATTACGGAAAAACTACTGCTGTTCGGAGGAGCTATCCATATAGCCGGAGCCGTAAAGGGCAACAAGGCCGGCAGGCAAACAACCTCGGACTTCATGAAAATGGAGCAGGAGCGCGGCATCTCCATAAGCACGTCCGTCATGGGTTTCGAGTATGGCGGCCGGGTCATAAACCTTTTGGACACACCGGGCCACGCAGATTTTTCCGAAGACACGTTCCGCGGCCTGTCGGCGGTGGACAGCGCGCTCATCGTCATCGACTCGGTAAAA
Organism: Spirochaetota bacterium; assembly: GCA_029565815.1. Lineage (GTDB taxonomy): Bacteria > Spirochaetota > Spirochaetia > Treponematales > UBA12059 > JAKLIU01. Next base: position 2,032 of record JAKQNL010000012.1, read on the forward strand.
GGCGTGGAAGACCGCACGCGCAAGCTGTGCGAAGTTTCCCGTATGCGTGATACGCCTATAACAACCTTCATCAACAAAATGGACCGCGAGGGCAAGGACCCTATGGAGCTCTTGGACGAAATAGAGCGTGAGCTGTCCATAGGCGTACGGCCATTAACGTGGCCCATAGGCCGCGGCCGTTCCTTTAAGGGCGTTTTTGACCTGCGTAACAACCACCTGTACCTATTTGCGCCAAAAGCGTCGGATGTGCCAAGCGAGGTAAATGCGTTTACGGGCGTGGATGATCCGGGCATCGATGCCATTGTCGGCTCTTCGCTTGCGGATAAGCTGCGCGAGGAGCTGTCCTTAGTATCCGCGGTGTATCCGCCTTTCACGGTAAGCGATTACCGCAAGGGCCTTGTAACGCCGGTATTTTTCGGCTCTGCCATCAACAACTTTGGCATTCGGGAATTGCTGGACAACATGGTGGAGTTCGCTCCGTCGCCGCTGTCAAAAACCGCACAAGAACGGACTGTAGAACCGGAAGAAGACAAGCTAAGCGGTTTCATTTTCAAGATCCACGCAAACCTCAATCCCCGCCACCGCGACCGCATCGCATTTTTCCGCATTTGTTCCGGCCGCTTCGAGCGCAATAAAACCTATCTGCACGTACGCACCGGTAAGCCATTCCGCAGCGCGAACCCCACGGCCTTCATGGCCCAAAATCGGGAAATCATTGACGAAGCCTGGGCAGGCGACATAATCGGCATCCACGACACAGGAACCTTTGCCATAGGCGACACCATCACCGACGGCGAGTTACTAAATTATCGCGGCATACCGGCATTCGCTCCGCAGATTTTCCGCACCATACGCAACGCAGACCCGCTGCACGAAAAACAGTTCAGAAAGGGTCTTGAGCACCTGGCGGAAGAAGGGGTTGCGCAAATACTGTCCAGGCTAAAAAACCAGGGCTCAAAGGTGATAGGCGTGGTTGGGCAGCTGCAGCTGGAAGTGCTCCAGGCACGGCTGGAATACGAATATGGCGCCCGCTGCATTTATGGGCCCATGGATTATTCCGTCGCCCGTTGGATCGATGCCGAGGATCCGAAAGTTCTGGAAGCCTTTGTTAGCGACAACGAGCGCCGCATTCTGCTGGATGCAAAAGGCGGAACCATACTCATGCTGGAATCCGAATGGGAACTGGGCTGGTTCGCAAAGAAGTATCCAAAGCTCCGCTTCTACACAACGAACGAAGCCTTGCACGGCACATAAAAACACCCCGACCTATCGGCGCTAAGACTTGCCAGAGCAGCTTAAACCCCTAAGCCTATGCCTGAGCGAACCATGCAGCAGAATGCATCAGTAAATCGGGCATCGAAATTCTCTACGCCTTCCAGCGCACGTAAGAGGGGCACAAAACAACGGTAGATGATGCGACCCGCGAGGGCTAATTCGCCCGGGGCGCTCTTACCCACATCGCATTTGTCCATAAGCTTGCGGAAAGCATCTAAAAAGCCAGCATGAAAGGCTGCCACTCGATCCGATCCTTCAAGGCCCATGGTGTAGATAATTTCAAGCGAACTGCCATGCTGGTGCCACAGGGACAGGCACAGCGCGGCAATATCGCCCAGCGTTACGCCAGCCTGGCTTTTAGCGGAATGCCTAGACAGGGCAAGGGCTAGCCGCGTTGCGTCTGTGAGCACAGGAGCGGCCACATCGAACAGTATATCTTCTTTGCCTTCGTAATAATTGAAGAGCGTACGTCTGGCCACGCCGGCAGCTGATGCTATCTCGTCCATGGTAACAGACTTGTGCCCGCGTTCTATAAAAAGATTGGCTGCAGCCTTTACAACAGCTTCCCGCTGCTTGCGCCGCTTGATGTCGTACAGATTTTCTTCCGTCTCGGCCATCGACTCTCCTTGGGGCTTGACAACGCCATCCTAAATATGCACTACTTAGTGCATAAATGCACCCTGTAGTGCATTGGAGGTTCTATGAATTCACTTGCAGCTATGATAGCCGAAAGCGTGTTTAACGTCGCCTACCTAAGCACGGTATGGGTTTTGGTTTTCCTTATGGCCAAGGCTAGCCGGTCTTTGCAAGGGACAAATGCAGGAATTGCAACACGCTTCACTGCGGCGTTTGCCCTCCTTGCAGCAGGCGATACCTTCCATGTCGGGGCACGGGTTGCCCAAGCATTGGTAGGAGCAGAAAGAACCGTTTCAGTCATCAATGGAGTGCCGTCCAGCTGGATAGGCCTAGGCATGCTTGCAACCGCGTATACGATGACCGTTTTCTACATGCTGCTCGCTGACGCAGCCAGAAAGCGCAGCGGTAAACCAGGTGTCTGGTTCTGGATAGTGCAAAGCCTTTTGTGCATACGGCTTGTGCTTATGGCGCTGCCGGGCAACGCATGGGAAAGTTCCAATTCGCCATACGTCATGGGCCTTGTGCGAAACCTTCCGCTTACCCTGGCAGGCCTTACTCTAGCTTTTGTTTTCCTGCGCGACGGCAAGCGTTTGGGCAATACAACCTGGACCGGAATTGGATTTTCAATGCTCGCGTCCTATGCGTTCTACCTTCCGGTTATCCTGTTTGCAAACGCGGTTCCAGCGCTCGGACTATTAATGATACCAAAAACCGTTGCATACGTGGTGCTTGGCTTATTCGCATACCGTATGATGAAAAACAAAGCACCTGAACAAAATTCTTAAAGAGTTCCCGCGTACCTGTTCAAGAGCGGTCCATGCGGTTAGAATTGCTGCATGGACGCACGGAACAGTAAGCCGGATAGCATACCAGCCCGCTTTGGCCTAAAGGCTGACTTTGTTATCGATGTAGGTAGCGGCGTATCCTCCATATATTTTGCAAAGGCCGACAAACTTCTAGCCCTTGCAGATCCCGAACACAGCGTCATTGTTGCAGACAGCCTAACGCGAGCCTTTGTGCCAGCTTGCTATCCGGATGATAGGATACTTACCGTACCCAAGGGAGAGGATGCAAAAAGCCCCGAAGCCCTAATCCGATTGTGGGAAGGCTTTCAGGAACTGGGCCTTGGTCGGGACTGGACAGTCGTAGGCATAGGCGGGGGCAGCGTATCCGACCTTGCTGGCTTTGCAGCTTCCACCTGGATGCGCGGCGTGAATTTCGGTTTTGTTCCCACAACGCTTTTGGCTATGGTGGACGCATCCGTAGGCGGGAAAAACGGCATCAATCTGTGCGGCAAAAAAAACCAGGTAGGCTCCATTGCCCAGCCTGGCTTTGTGCTCATCGATACCAGCATGCTTGCAAGTCTTGGCCCACAAGAGCTTGCAAGCGGCATGGCCGAAGCGCTCAAACACGGCATCTTGGACGGCGAGTCCCACCTGTGCGCCATAGAGCGTGCAGCGGCAAGCATGGATGCAAAAAATCTGGAAGCTGTTATACGTTTATCAGTCGGGCTTAAAGCTTCTATCGTGCAAAACGACGAAAAAGAATCCGGCCAGCGCATGCTCTTAAACCTTGGCCATACTTTTGGCCATGCGCTGGAATCTGCAAGCAGCCTGGGTCACGGCCTGTGCATCGCAGTCGGCCTTGCATGCGCGGCTAGGCTTGCCCTTGATTACGGAGCAGACGGTATGGTGTCACAACGGATCTGTTCCATACTCACAAGCTTGGGTTTGCCAAACAGCATCGATTCACTCGTCGCGTTGCGCGCAAAACAGGGCACCTGCACACGGGCTACGCTTATCCAAAAAGCCGCCAGCGCGCTGTATGCCGACAAAAAGCGAAACGCAGACAACATCAACTTCATCATGCCATACGCGGCCGGCGATGTACGCATAGAAAGCGTAGCTATAAGCCGGCTTGCACAGTTTCTGGAAAGGGCACCATGAATACGGTAGGCACATTGTTTCGGATAAGCATCTTCGGAGAATCTCACGGTCCATGTGTCGGCCTGTGCATCGACGGCTTGCCTCCAGGAATCCCGTTAGAAAAGACCACATTTAAAGAAGATATGGCAAGGCGCAAAGCCGGTGGCGCAGGCAGCACCGCTAGAATCGAAGACGACAAAGCCCAGTTCCTTTCCGGGCTTTACAAGGGGCATACCAGCGGTAGTCCTTTGTGCATCATCTTCCCAAACCAAAAGCACCATCCCGAAGAATACGATTCACTAGCACAGTGGCCAAGGCCAGGACATGCAGATTTTACCGCGAGTAAGAAATTTGGTCCGTGGAACGATAGTCGCGGTGGCGGCCATTTTTCCGGCAGGCTCACTGCTGCCATCGTCGCAGCCGGTGCGTTTGCAAAATATCTATTGCGCCCGTGCATCGTTAGCTCGAACGTCATTCAGGCAGGCGGATCAGACAACATAAAC
>JAKQNL010000033.1 GCA_029565815.1 Spirochaetota bacterium
TACCGGCCAGTTTAAGCATCTCTATGGCTTTTTCTTTTGCCGCTTTTTTGTCCAGGCCCTGGTGCAGCACGATGGTTTCCACCATCTGGGTGCTTATGCGCAGGAATGGATTGAGCGATGTCATCGGGTCCTGGAAGATCATGGAGATCTTGTTGCCGCGGATAGAGCGAATCTCGGCGTCGGACATGGGTATGATGTCCTTGCCGTTGAACAAAACCTGCCCGCCGGCTATGCGGCCCGGGGGCGAGGGTATGAGCTTCATGATGGCCAGGTTGGTCACGCTCTTACCAGAGCCTGACTCGCCCACTATGCCAAGCACTTCGCCCTTTCGCAGGTCGAAGCTAACGCCGTCGACGGCTTTAAGGAGCCCTTCGTCCAGCTTGAAGTATGTCTTCAGGTCCTTGACCTGAAGTATGACGTCATCGGTCATTGGGTGGTCTCCTTGTCTAGTTCCGGTTCTTGCTCTGCGGATCGAGGGCATCACGCAGGCCGTCGCCCAGGAAGTTCATGGCGAACAGGAATATGGTCATGGCTAGGCCGGGCACCAGGAGGCGCCATGGATAGAGCTGAAGACTCTGCACGCCGTCCGATACCAAGGTGCCCCACGAAGCCATGGGAGCGGAAACGCCCAGGCCCAGGAAGGACAAAAAGCTCTCGTTCATAATGAAGCTGGGGAACGACAGGGTTGAGTATACGATGATGACGCCGAGGGTGTTGGGTAGCAGGTGCCGGAATATGATGCGTCCGGAGCTTGCGCCCATGGAGCGCGCCGCTTCCACAAACTCGGAGTTTTTAAGGCTGATAACCTGTCCACGCACCACGCGGGAAATGGTCAGCCAGGAAATCATCGCTATGGCTATGAACAGCACGAACACTTTGGTAGTTGGGTTGTTGGTTTCTATCATGGCCATGATGATGATGACGATGAGCATGTACGGCATGCTGTACATGAAGTCCACAAAGCGACCTACAAGGTTGTCAAACCAGCCACCGAAGTAGCCGCCCATGGAACCAAGCACGATGCCTATGAAGCCGGCTGTGATGGTACCGATAAGGCCTATGAGTATGGAAATCTGTCCGCCGTAAATGGTGCGTGCAAGCATATCGCGACCCAGCGAATCGGTACCGAAGATGTACACACGCTGGTGCTTCGGCTCGTCGATTTCGCGGGTAAGCTGCTCAAGCTCGTTTTGAATGCGCGTCAGGTCCATTTTCAGGTCCGAGCGGCCTGTTAGGAGGACTGCAGCAGATACTTCTTTTTCGCGCTCCGCGAGCTTTGCAAGCGCTACCACGCCAGCCGGCTTAAAGGACGGCGGCAGGTTAGCGTGGAACAGTTCCTGGTCTGTGTATGAGTAGAACGGCAGGAAACTGGCACCGAAAGTGATAAATATATAGATGCCGACAATCCACATGCCCAATACGGCCATTTTGTTGCGGCGAAGGCGCTTCCATGCGTCCGCCCACAGCGAAACGGGTTTTACGTACTGGTTGAACTCGTTGACGGCGCTCTCTTGCTTCTTGTTGATCAAGGGCATTGATCGCTCCTTATTTGTAAGAGATACGCGGGTCGAGGAAGCCGTACAGGATATCCACGAGGAAGTTCGCGCTTATGAGGATGAGCGAGTACAGTATCACGTCGCCCATGATTACCGTGTAGTCGCGGTTGAATGCTGACTGTACGAATATCTTGCCTATACCCGGTATGTCGAAAATGCGCTCGATCACCACCGAGCCGGTTACGATGCCGGCAAAAGCCGGGCCTAGGTAGGTAACCACCGGCAAGAGGGCGCCTTTAAGCACGTGTTTGGTGATGACCACCTTCTCTTTAAGGCCTTTTGCCCGGGCGGTGCGCACATAGTCGGAGCGTATCACTTCGATGATGGATCCTCGGGACAGGCGCGCTATGTATGCAAAGGGCGGCAGCATGAGGGTAAGCACCGGCATGACGACGGTAGCCCAGCCTGCCCGGCTGCCTATCCAGCCGGAGGTGGGCAGCCACTTGAGCTTGAGCGCGAACACGAGCATCAGAAGGGTCCAACCACGAACAGCGGTATGGATATACCCAACACGGCTACGGACATGGCTGCGTAGTCTTGCCACTTGTTCTGCTTAAGGGCCGAAATGATGCCCACGAGCGTTCCAAGGAAGGTTGCTACAGCCAGGGCCATGATGCCCAGGGTAAGTGAAACCGGGAAGGTTTTTCCCAGCAGCTCGGCAACCGTCTGGTCTTTGTACTTGAACGACGGGCCGAGGTCGAAACGAAGTACGCCGCCGACATAACGGAAGTACTGCTGGATGAGGGGTTCATCCATATGGTAGGCCTTCATGAGGTTTGCCAGAATTTCCGGCGGAACCTTTTTCTCCCTTGCGAATGGGCCACCGGGCGCCATCCTGATAAGGAAGAAACTGAGCGTAACGATCATAAAGAGCGTCGGTATGGTGCTCAGTACTCTACGGACGATGAATCTGGACATCGTAGCCTCGCTTGACTGGGGTTCGGGCCGCGGGTGGGAAAAGTATGCGACCCGATGCGCTACGTACATGCATGCCACACAAATGGCCTGCATGCGAAGCGCATTCGCCGCCAGTATACTCCCATATCTCCAAAAACGCTACGATTATTTTTGCTTCCTGCGAAGAAAAAGCATGTTTTTTATGCTCATTGTACAACTCGTCTGAATTTTGAAAGAGCCTGTATGTATAAAAAAGCCGCCCCGAAGGGCGGCCTTTTAGCCGTAGTGCTACGGCCTAATCTACCGGTCTTATTTCTTGGGACCGATGGACTTCCACTCGTGGGATCCGAGCGGGTTAGGATACCAGCCGTCCCACTTGCTCAGGTCGATGAGGTCCTGGTTTACATAGTGGTAGAACGGAATGACATGCTGATCTTCGGACATCATGATAGCCTCGGCCTGGGCCAGGGTTGCCATGCGCTCTGCGCCGGCGGGCATGGTTGCGGCTTTGCGCACCAGCTCGTCG
>JAKQNL010000083.1 GCA_029565815.1 Spirochaetota bacterium
CCAACGCCGAAGGGCGCATGACCTTGCCGGTTCACGCATCCATTGCTGGCGTGGTCAAAAAGATCGAGCCGCGCATGCAGGCAAACAACTTGGACGGATTGGCCATTGTCATCGAAGCCGACGGCTCTGATGGTACGGACTTCATGCCGCCAATGGACGCCTTCTCCTGCAGCCATGATGAAGCCATCAAGCGCATCGAGGACGCGGGCATCATAGGCATGGGTGGCGCTGGCTTTCCGACCTTCGTAAAACTGAATCCACCGCCCAATAAGCCTATTAGCCTGGTTATCGCGAATGCAGCCGAGTGCGAGCCATACCTGACCATAGACGAGCGCCTTATGGAAGAGTTCCCCGGCGACCTTGTTGAGGGCATGGCCATAGTCATGCACATACTGGCGGTACAGCGCGGCGTTATAGGCCTTGAGGACAACAAGATACACCTGGTGAACAAGCTGGAAGCAGCCATCAAGGACAGGTCAAGGGGCATGGATATTAGTGTGCAGCTGCTTAAGACCAAGTATCCGCAGGGTGGCGAGAAAATGCTTATTACCGCGCTCACCGGTAAGGAAGTGCCATCTGGCGGCCTGCCCATGGATGTTGGCTGCGTGGTACAGAACGTCGGCACCTTCAAGGCTATTACGGACGCGTTCCGAAACGGTATGCCGCTTATCGAGCGCGGGTTTACCGTATCCGGCGGAGCCTGCGCTACACCAAAAAACCTGATGGCGCCCATAGGAACCTTGGTGTCCGATCTGGTGCCGGATGTTATCACCATAAATGAAGGCGCACTGCGCCGCGTAATTTTTGGCGGCCCGATGATGGGACCGTCCCTGCCGTCGTGGTCGGTGCCTATCCAGAAAAATACCTCCGGGGTGCTGTTCTTGGACGCAGCCGAATCCAAGGTGCACGAAGAAGGTCCCTGCATACGATGCGGCCGCTGCATGCGAGCCTGTTCCTGCCGCCTGTCCCCGGCGCTTCTGAACGTAGCGCTCAATGTGCAGGACCTGGATGAAGCAGAAAGCATAGGCCTTTTGGACTGCATCGAGTGCGGCACCTGCAGCTTCGTTTGCCCGGCGCATATCCAGCTGGTTCAGCGCTTTCGTGTAGGCAAGCAGCTATTGCGAACAAAAAAACAGAAGGAGGCGCAGCGTGCCGGAAAATAACCTGCTGTTGTCGTCCAGCCCCAACTCGTTCTCTGGGGTTGATACGCGAAAAATCATGCTTGCCGTGGTCATAGCGCTGTTACCGTCTACGGTGTATGGCGTCGTTCTGTTCGGATTGCCCGCGCTCTTGGTTATCCTGGTGTCGGTAGCATCGGCTATCGCCGCGGAAGCCGGCTTTCGGGCGCTTATCAAACAGGATATCCGCATAGGCGATTTGTCCGCGGTGGTAACCGGTCTTCTCGTTGCCCTCATTTCGCCTCCATCCATTCCCTTGTGGATGGTTGCCATGGGTTCGGTTGCTGCCATCATATTCGCAAAGGAATTTTTTGGCGGCTTGGGCGCAAACCCATTTAATCCGGCCCTCATAGGCCGTGCGATTTTGCTCATGAGCTTTCCCGCGGCCATGACCACCTGGCACACACCGTTTGCTGGCATTACCGACGCGACCACCAGCGCGACGCCGCTTAACATCGTGAAGATGGGCGGTTCTGTGGCCGATGTTGGCCGCAACTTTTTCGAGAATGGATTAGCAAGCTCCGCAGACTACGGTAATACGCTCCTTACGCTGTTCATTGGTAACCGCGCAGGCTGTATCGGTGAAGGCTCTATCCTGCTCATCCTTATTGGTTTCCTATTTCTGTTGGCGCTTCGTGTAATCAACTGGGTAACGCCCTTAGCCATGGTTGGCACCACCTTTGTGCTGTCCTGGCTCTTGGGCATGGATCCCGTGTTCTCGGTACTGGCCGGTGGTGTTGTGTTTGGCGCCGTGTTCATGGCTACCGACTATTCATCCAGCCCCATAACCCCCATGGGCAAGCTCATTTTCGGAGCCGGAGCTGGCGCGATTACCACGATAATCCGTAAGGTTGGCGGTTTTCCGGAAGGCGTAACCTACGGCATTCTGATTATGAACGCCCTCGTTCCCTTCCTGGACAAAATGCGGGTAAAAAAATACGGCTTTCAAAAACCCAAGAAAGCGGGCAAGGAGGCCGGTAAATGAAAAAAGACATTCTTAAACTTGGTCTTTCATTGGCCATTTACGCTGGCATTGCGTGTTCCGCCCTTACCTTGGTGTATGCGATGACGGCTCCTACCATAGCTGGTTTGGAGCAAAAGCAGCTGGACGAATCGCTTACCAACCTGTTTCCGGATGCGGACTCGTTTGAGCCCGTTGAAGGCGTAACGCTTACAGACAGCGCCGTAAAATTGGTTGGAGCGTGGCGGGCAAACAAAGGCGACGCGGTTTTAGGCATGGCGCTTAAAATGCTTGGTAAAAGCTACGGCGGAGATGCGTCCTTGCTCGTTGCCGTGGGCGTAGATCGTACTATAAAAGGCGTACGTATTCTTTCGCTTAAGGACACGCCGGGCCTTGGAGCAAACGCAACCAGCCCTACCTACTTTGTGGATAAAAGCGCGGGAACCACGTTCCCAGGCCAGTTTGCCGGCAAGCCGGTGTCCGATCCTTTTGTAGTCAAGAACGACGTAGTCGCGATAACCGCAAGCACCATTACCAGTAAGGCGTTGGCCACTATCGTCAAACGCGCCGGCGAAGCGGGTACGAAATGGCTTGAGTCCGCCGCTGCGGGAGGTAAGTGATGAAAAGGCTCTTGAAGATCTTAGCGAGGGGCCTGATCACGGAGAATCCCCTGCTTATGCTCATGATAGGCTTGTGTTCCGCCCTGGCCGTAACCACTAGCGTGGCTAACGGCATCGGCATGGGCCTGGCCATGACCTTTGTGAACGTGTTCGCAGAACTAGTCATTTCCCTGTTCCGCAAACTTATTCCCAATGACGCACGCATTCCCATATTCATCATCGTTATTGCAGCGTTCACAACCATCGTGGACCTAGTGACGAAAGCCTACTTTCCGGAACTGTCCAAGGCTATGGGCGTTTTCATTCCACTCATCGTGGTGAACTGCATCATCATGGGCCGTGTGGAAGCTTTTGCGTACAAGGAAAAGCCCATCGATTCCATCTTTGACGGCATCGGCATGGGTCTTGGTTACACCTGGGTGCTGGTTGGCATCGCTGCAGTACGCGAGCTCCTTGGCGCCGGAACCCTGGGCGGTATGCAGGTCATGCCGGCCAGCTTCCAGCCCATCCTGTTTTTCACCTTGCCGCCGGGCGGTTTCATCGTGTTTGCGCTGTTCATCTCGCTGAACATCTGGCTTAACAAAATTAAGAACGGCACGGTCGCTGCCAAGGAGGCCGTATGAACCTCTTGACGATATTCCTCGGAGCGGTGCTTGTAGAAAACGTCGTTCTTATGCGCTTTTTGGCCCTGTGTTCCTATATCGGAATGACCCAGGATGTAGGTCAGTCGGTTGGAATGGGTTTCGCGGTTACCTTTGTGACCGTGCTTGCAACCGCGGCTACCTGGCCCATCTACCATTTCATTCTGGTACCGCTTGGCCTAGGCTTTTTGCAGATTCTTGTGTTCATCCTGGTGATAGCCGCGCTGGTGCAGCTGGTGGAGTTTTTCCTTAAGAAAAACGTACCGGGCCTGTATGCGGCCATGGGCATCTATCTGCCGCTCATCACCACCAACTGCGCCATCCTTGCAGTTACCTTCGATAACATAACCAAGGGTTACAGCCTGGTGGAGGCCATCGTATACGCTGTTGGCGTGT
>JAKQNL010000045.1 GCA_029565815.1 Spirochaetota bacterium
GCCCCTGTTTGCCTTCGCCCATAAGCTCAAGCTGTAACAGTATGTCGGTTGCGTTTTTCTCTTCTTCCACCTGCTCGTTCACATACCAGCGCACCAGGTTTTCGGTTGCGTAGTCCTTCTCGGCCAAAGCCAGTTCCAAAAGCTCGCGGATGCTCGCGGTTACGAACTTCTCGTGCTCGAGGGTCGCTTCGAACAAGCCCTTTACGCTATCGGTTTTTACGATAGGCTGCTCGATTTTCGGAACCACGGGCAAGGCACCCTGGTCCTGCAGGTACATGAAAAACTTCATGGCGTGGAACATTTCTTCGTGGTACTGGATCATGAGCCACTTGGCAACGCCGTCGTAGCCCATATCGGTAGCCTTGGCAGACATGGCCATATACAGGTAGGCCGAGTATATCTCGCGCTCGATCTGAAGGTTGATGCGATCTACAATTTTCTTTGCAATCATGCGCTTGCTCCTTGGTTTCAACTTGTGAGGGACAAAAAAGCCCCGCCGGAATCGCATACTGCGTTCCCAGCAGGGCTAAAGATAGCGGAATTAGTCGCCCCGGGCAAATTTGCCCGAAAGGCTTATTCCTTGCCGCAGCAGCCTGGGGCTTCGTCCTGGGTAGGGTCGCCAGCGGGAACAAGCTCGGGGTCGCCACAGCCTGCGCAGCCTGCACAGCCGCCGCCGCAATCCGAAGCGCTTGCTGCCTTGCCCCGGACCACGGTAGAGAAGTTGGCCGCGGCCGCTTCCTCTGCGGTGTCGATAAGGGAGGACAGCTCGCGGTCGCCTTTAAAGCGCAGGACGTTAACCATGAATATGTTCAGCTTGTTGACGATATTAGGCGGCAGCTGGTTTCCGTCTATTTCCACCGACAGGGCCGGGTAGTTTCGGTCGCGCGCCCACGGGGCAAACAGGCCCTCTATCACGCGGCCGATAAGGCAGGCGAAGGGGGAAATGTTGACGATGCCGGAGTAGCCGTCTTCCATGGCCACCGATGCTGCGCCGGAAGACACGGCTATCTCGGAGTTCAGTTCCAGGTTCACAAAGTGCTCCTGGGTGTTGGCCATAATGCGGCGCATGTCGTGCGGGCCATCGGGAATAAGGCCGGTGGTTTCCAGTATGGCTTTTACCTTGTGGTCCACGTGGGACTTCCACTTCATCTCCACGGCGAGTTTAAAGAGGCCGCGTGCATGGGCAGAGAACCAGCGAGCCACCGGGGGCTTCATGCGGAACAGCTTTTTAAGGGCGTACTCGCGGACAAAGTCCAGGTAGTGTATCCACTCGCCTATGCCGGACACCTTCACGGCTATGCCGCGCGCGCTCATCAGGTCTATAAGTTCGCCAACGGCAAAGTCGTCGCGGCGAACATAAATCTCGCCCACGATAAGCACTTTCGGGCAGTCGGACAGCTGGCGCTTGAGCGGGATTTTCTTCACGTCGCCGGCTATGCGCTTAAGCTCGGTCCACAGGGAATCCGGGTTTTTCTCCACCTTGTCCATCATGGCGTACCAGGATCGGTCAAAGGCTTTCAGCGCGCTAGCCGGATCCTTTGCGGTAGCCTTAAGGGAGGTTTCGATGTCCTTCATGTAATCGGACACCACAATGCCCTTCCACATGTCGCGGGCAAAGCGCGGGCCAAGCTCGGTGTAGGAGTTATCAGCCGATAACGTGAACACCACCACGTTTTCCATGCGCAGGTCACGGAACAGGTTCTGGTAGTACACAAAGTACTGGCCGGTTCGGCACGGGCCGGTGGTAATGGGCACAAAGAGCAGGTACAGCTCGTCCTTGCGGTATTTCTCCGATGCGAAGAACTGCAGGGCAGAACCCAATACCAGGTGGCTGGGCACGCATTCCTTGCCCGACGCGTGGGCTCGGGCTACCTGTATGGTCTTGTTGGTGGAAACCGGCAGGGCTTCGGCGTTGATGCCGACGCCGCGCAGGCAGGATGCCATGTACTCGGTGGCTATGTTGCCCATGTTGGACAGAAGGAGCTTTACGCGCTTGTTGCCGCGCACGCCAACGCGCTCCCCGGATTTTTCGTTGACCACCTGGAGGTCGTCTTCCGCAGCCTCGAACTTCCAGTCGTTGTCGTAGCGCTCGGCCTCGATCTCTGCCTTCTTGGCGCGATAGCCGTCCAGGATGTCCAGGAAGGCTTCCACGCGGGTGTCTATGCCTGCGTCCGCGGAGTGGGAGTCCAGCTCAAGCACCAGGAAGGGCTTCTGGCCCATGGTCCACTTGAGGTAGTGCAGCATGAAGGAGTCCGGCGCGCAGGAAAAGTTGGTGATGAAGGTAACGTATACGTTTGGCTGGTCTTTAAGGAGAGCCGCCGCCTTCATGTCCTGCTGGCCGTAGTACCAGTACATGTTCGGGAAGATGGTTTCTTCCTCAAAGGGCAAAATGTCGAACGGAATGACCGAGTAGCCGCGCGTGGTGAACTTGCGCGGAATGCCCATGTTGGCTTCGGGGGTAAAGGCATTGTACGGCCGGCCAAGCACGGCGATAACCGGGCGGTTTGCCTTCTTGGCTTCGTCCAGGGCTTCCTTGCCAAGGGCGCGAGCGGCGGCAAAATACGCTTTTTGCATATCCAGGGCTTTTTCAAAAGCCGCGCGGATTTCCGATTCACCAATATCAAGCTGTTTGCCCAAGGTTACAAAATGTTCAAGGGCCTTTTTGTCACCGAACTTGAAGCTTACCACCAGCGGCAAAAGCTTGCCTTCGGGCAGTTCGGGGAAGGCTTTCTCGATGTAGTACGGCAAGCTCTGCGTGATTGGGCAGAAGTTTGCGTGCACGTCGTCTTCGTAGCTGGGCATGTCGCGGAAATGCGGCACCAGAATGTAGTCCGCGCCCTTGTCGATACAGTCCTGCACGGCGCCGTGGGCAATTTCGGCCGGGAAGCAGTAAGCGCTTTCAACGCGTACCACGCCTTCCTTGGCCACCTCGGTGGACAGAATGGTCTTGATGCCCAGCTCTTGGAAAAACCAGGAGTACAGGGGGTACAGGCTGTGGGTGCTAAAGGCCCGGGGTATGCCAACGCTGTAGTTTCGCCTGGCGACCAGCTTGTCGGCCGGCGCTGCGAATTCCTCGAACTGCAGTTTCTGCCTGCGCTCGACATAGTCAAACACGGGAACGTCGCTTACCGCCTTGCGCGTATTGGTGTACTTGTTGCAGCGGCCGCCAAACATGTAGGAGTGGCCGTTTACCTTAAGCACCTGGATGGGGCACAGGTTGTCGCATGCCTTACAGGTGAACACGCGCTCGTACTCGATGTCCTGGCCTATTACGGTGTCCAGGTTGATGCTTTGGTTATCCAGTAAACCGTCGGCGCGTTTGCGTTTTGCAAGCAAGGCAACGCCAAAACAGCCCATCAGTTCGGGCGACGGCGGTACCAGGATTTCCTTGTCCAGCATCATGGCAAAGGCCAGGGGCACGGCCACGTTTTTGGCAACGCCGCCCTGCAAGAATACCTTGCCGCCTATGGTGCGGTTACCAACCACGCGGTTGAGGTAGTTTGCCACGATGGACACCACGATGCCCGCGGTAATGTTCTCGCGGGTTGCGCCCTGCTGTACAGCCTTACGGATGTCGGAGTTGATGAACGCGGAGCAGTGCTCGCCGAACTTAAGCGGTGCGTCGGCTGCAAGGGCAATGGGGCCTATGTCCTTTGCGCTGTGTATGGACAGGTCGCCGGAGGACGATTCCTCCAGGAAGCTGCCGGTGCCGGCGGAGCACGCTTCGTTCATGGCGTAATCTATGGGCACACCGTTTTTAAGGAGCACGTACTTTGCGTCCTGGCCGCCTATCTCGAAGATGGTTTCTACGCCCTTGTCGAAGTAGGCGGTGCCCACCGAGTGCGCGATAATCTCGTTGTACACGCCGGGGGTTTCCAGGAACACGCCCAGTATCTCGCGGGATGAGCCGGTGGTTGCGGCCAGCTCTATCTGTACCGAGCCGCCGCCGGTGTCTGCCTTTATCTTGTCGCGTATGATGGCCAGACACTCTTTGAGCGCCTTAACCGGGTCACCGTGGGTGCGGCCGTAGTGGCTTGCAACAACCTCGTCGGTTTCCGAATCAACAAGGCAGGCTTTGGTGGTTGTGGAGCCGCCGTCCACGCCCAGGATGTAGCGCCTTCCGGCAACTACCTTGCCCTCGGCAGACTCGAAGAACTTTACCTTGTCCTTCCATTTTTTTAAGTCCGGCAGGGTATCAAAGCGAACCACATTTGGCTTAAGGAGCTGTTCTGTCGTAGGCAGTGCTTCTCCGGCATCGGCTGCGAGCACGGCCGCACCATAGGCTTCAAAAACGGAAGCGGTGGGCGGAACCACAAACTCGATATTCGGCGCTTTTGCTTTTATGAAGCGGACAATATGTTTGTTCAGGGTAACGCCGCCGGTAAGCACCACGCGGCCGGAGGTGATTTTTGCGCGCTTTAGGAAGTCCACTACCTTGCCGGCCATAACGTCGGACAGGGACAGTACGATATCGTCCTTGGTCGCCTCGCGCTTGTTCAGGCGGTGGGTGCAGTCGCTCTTCATGAATACCGAACATCGGGTGGATAGCGACAGAACGCGTGCGCTGTCGGGCACCTTATCCACGTCGGCCAGGCTCATGTCCATGCGGCCTAGCTGTTGCTTCAAAAACTCGCCGGTGCCGGATGCGCACTTGTTGCCGGAAAAGTTGTTCACGATCTTGCCGGAGCCGTCCAGCGAGTAGACCACCAGGTCCTCGCCGCCCATGCTTGCAACCGCGTCGGCGCGTATGCCCGTTGCCCGCAATGCAGCCTCGACGCACAGGGGCTCCAGGGTGCCGGGCGCGTTAAACAGGTAGCGGCCCTCGTTGCCGGTTACCAGCACCTTGATGCCGGCCGGCGCATTGAGCTGGCCCATGAGCTTTTTCACCGCGCCGGGGAAATCGCCTTCGTGCGGCGTGCTGGCCGACCACAGGACGTTGGAGCCTTCTACCAGAACCAGTTTCAGGCTGGAAGAGCCGATGTTGATACCAAGGGATTGCATGGGAACCTCGCAGGGACGTATTGGAGATACCGCACCCGGATGTCGGGCCGGTAGTCCATAGTACACCTAGTCGCGGACCGTATTCAATGGTATGGATTGTAAGAAAAGCGTCAGGTTTTCGTCTGTTAGCTTTTGTAGTACTTCTCGAGGCAGTCCGGGCATACGCCGTGGCTAAACTCCGCAACGGCTTGCTTCTCAAAATATTCCTCTAGGCCTTCCCAGCTTCCGTCCTGGTTCCGTATTTTTTTGCAATGCGAGCAAATGGGCAAGAGCTTTTCCAGCTACTTAAGCTTGCTTTCCGAATGTTCCAAGCTACTCTGCTTGTTTTCCACCAGCATGACTATCATACCGAAGGCTGCAAGCACCTGCATGCCAACCAGTATGCCAAAATATAGTTCCTTAAACGCTTCCAGTTTGACAAAAGCGGACAAAAACAGCCAGGCGGCCCACGCAAGCATACAAGAACCGGCCAAGAGCCTTCCCTTGCCTGCAAGGTTGCTGCCTTTTTTCCTGTACAAAAGCAAAAGCCCGCCCAGGGTGAACATGAGCAAGCGTACGCCTTTTAGCACAATGGAAGCGGCAAAAGCATTGTGCTTAACCAGCCACAGGCCAACTATCCAAAGACCAAAAATGCCCAATGCAAGCGCAAGGTTCCACCAGCGGTAAGGAAGATGCATAAAACGGTAAGCGCCAATGATAAGCAGGAAAAAACCGCAGATATGCAAAAGCTCGCCTAAGCCGTAATTGACTAAGGTAGGAACGGGCAGCACCAAGGACCAGAAAAGAAAGCCAAGAGCGTTTGATAGAAAGCTAAATGCCCAAATACCCGGACCTTCTTCCGCTTTGTCCACAAGCTTCAGAAACAAAAAGCCCAGGGCTATAAACAGAAAGAGCGTGGTGTATCCTAAGTAACTGATGGTTTCCGCGTTAAAAAACAGGGTCATTGGAGCCTCCTTTGCTTTTTACATTATTTTCTGCTTGTAATAGTAGCACTTCTATCGGCGTTTGCCAAATAGATTCCGTATCGAACCGAGCAAGCCCTGCGAGCCCGAGTCTTCGTCGTCGCCAGCCTTGGCCGGCTCCGCTGTGCCGGTCTCTAGTGCCTGTTTTGGCTGGGCTTTCCGCGGAAGGCTGCTTTTCCCGTAGCGCTCGCGGTACAGCTTCATGCGCTCTTCCATGGGCAGTGCATAGGGGTCTGGGCGAGCGCTCGCTGGCCGCTGATCTTGACGAGCTCTGCCGCTGGCCTGCCGTTGCTGCTCTTGCCGCTTTATTTCCTCTGGAGCCTGGCCTCTGTTTTGAGCAGCGCTAGGGTTTCCGCCTTTGTTCCTGGCTTTCCGCGAGTGTTTGGCGGCTGGTTTGGTAGCTGCCTCTTGTTTGGGCTGCGCGCTACGGACGGCCGATGCACTGTCCCGGCTCTGGCTTAAGCGAGGATTAGCCCCGGTAAGGGCCGCTATATCCGCCTGAATGGACTGCGCGTTTCTGCCGTCGTAGCGGCCGCCGTCGTCGCGTTTGTCTGCCGCACGCTTGTCTGCCGGGTATTTGTCCACGGGCCGTGAACGCCCATCGTGCGCACGGGTTTGTGCCAGCTGAGACACAGGCTGGCTCATGCTTTTATTTTCAGCTACAAACATGGACCGGTCCACGGCTTCCACAGTCAGGGCATGTCCCAACACCCGTTCCACGTCCGCAAGGCCAAGGGCGTAACGCTCGCACACAAAATTGAAAACCGACGCTCCGTTCCGCTTCTGGTCCAGCGCGGCCAAACGCTGGACATACAACTCGCCTTCCAGCGGAATATCCCAGTTGAACACACGGCCAGCCCAGGCAGCTTGCAGCCCGCGCGCGCCTTCGTCGATCAGCACCAGTACGGCTACACGACCACTCCGGGCGTCGCCGAATATGGCGTCCCTGCGCTGACCGCTGCCAAACACGCATTCCGCCTTATGGCCGTTTTCCTGTAAACGCCGTACCAGCTCCATAGCGCTGTCTTTGAGGTTACAAAATGCCGCAACGGGCCGGGCCGTATCCTTTGCCAGTAGACCAAGTAAGAGCGGCAGTTTATCCGTGGCATCCACGAACCAGCTGCGGCTCGGTGCGGCTTTGGAGGATTCGCCCTCGTCGTTTAGGAACAATTTCTGCGGATCGCCGGCTATTTCCTTGGCCAGCATGCGCTCCGTATGGCCAAAGCGCTGCGAAACAGCCAGCGTGCTGCGTTGCTCCTGCGGCATCAGGCAGGCAGTAATAGACACAAGGCTGGCTGCAAGCCCGAGGTCCACCACGGCATCCATATCCGGAACAAGCACAAGGCCGTACACCGATGCATCGATACGGCCGGATTGGGCACGATTCAGCATGGTTTGTAGCGGAGCTAGGAGCACACGAGCACTGGCATCGACAGAACCCGAATCCTTGCCGGCCGTCTCTACCGTAAAACTACCGGCGCTGGCAAAGGGCTCCAAGGCCCTAGCCAAGGCAGCCACATCCTGATCTCCCGCTGTTAGTATGAGGGCTTTTCCATCCGGCCTGGATACAAGCCAGCGGCACAATGCCGCCATAATGCAAGGCAGCGTATGTAGGCCCAAGTTTGCATGTATGCTTACGCTCTGGCCAGAAGCCGCAACCAGGGCCGAAAGGTTACGCTCGTGCACAAGCGCAGCTCGGTGCCCACCTCGTTCAAGCACGGAGGCTATCAACGTATCATCGTTTTGTCTAATTTCCATACCTATCAAACCCGCTTGCTTTCATGGTGATGAATGTACATTCGCAGGCTAACTATAGCGCACACAGGCAGCATTGTGAAGTTTAGGCATGCCAACGAAGCTGTTTAGTGTTACGAAGCTTTGGGATGGGCTACGTGCAAAGCTAAGCAAATGGGTACTCTTCGCTCATTATCCCAAAGCTTCGTAACACTAGCACCAAGCCGCCACAGTCGGCTTCTGCGCCACTCGCGTATAGATAAAACCTACACTATATAGACCTTTTAATACCTTGACGAATCCAAGCGTTCTTGCGAGAATCAATATGTCCAAAATCTTTAGACTGCCCCGCTCCATGCTCCGTTTTTGCGGATGCAGAAGCCGATTGGCAGCAACACGGCGCAAGGAGATATCATGGCCGATACCAAGAAGATACTGATACTCGGCGGAGGCTACGGCGGCGTATGGGCCGGGAAGATCCTGGAAAAGCGCTTCCGCAAAGACCCCAGCGTGCAGATAACGCTGGTGGACAAGCGCCCATTCCACACGCTCATGACCGAACTGCACGAGGTGGCCGGCTGGCGCACCGAGCCGGAATCCATACAGGTAAGTTTTAAGAAAATATTCGGCGCACGCAAAATCGACTGCGTGGTGGACGAAATCACCTCGGTCGACTTCAAGGGCAAAAAGGCCACCGGAAAACTAGCCTCCTA
>JAKQNL010000053.1 GCA_029565815.1 Spirochaetota bacterium
TGCCCCGCCCATAAGCGTGTAGCTTACAGAGGCGCTGCCACTATAGTAATCTGGAGTATTGCCGCCGCAACCGGGATCGCGTATGGCAAAATAGATAGGACCACTAAGGCTTGCCGGAACTTCATAAAAAATAACATTGACACGGTCCTGGTCGCCTACGCTTGCCGCAGGATAGCCGGTCATGAGCCAGTTCTGGGTAAGCCAGTTCGCATCGACATAACCTGCAGGCTGGGCAGGCATTCTGGATTGGGCCACAGCCGGCACAGAGCACAGAAGGCTTACCACAAGGGCGGCGAGTATATATCGGGCTTGATGGCGTACGATCATGCGGTTCTCCATATAAGGACACGGTGGCCCTTATAATAGTATACACCAAAAGGCGTTCCGCACCACGCCGATTGTGCTTTACAAATACCACTTTTGTGTCAGAATACAGTAGGAAACTGAATCGATGTTCAGTATAGTATACATGATAGAGTGTGGAAGTCATAGAACGCGCTTACCCGAAAGGAATTCACATGTATCAGCTTTCTTCATACACGCTGCGCGAACTAACGGTGCGTAGCCCCCGGGTATACGCTAGGCGGCCGGCAGTTGGTTGGGTTGGGTCGGATAGTCATAGCTACGCCGATTTTGGCTTGCTGTGCATACGCTTTGCAGACCAGCTAAGGGCAGCCGGCCTTACAAACGGCGACAGGATAGTCTTGCTGGCGGAAAACCGCCCGGAATGGGGCGTTGCGTACATGGCGATAACGGCCGCCGGTATGGTTGTCGTGCCCGTTCTTGCAGATTTTAGCCCGGAACAGATAGCGAACATACTCAAACACGCCGACAGTTCCGCAGTGGTGGTTTCTGACAAGCTACGGCCAAAACTGCCAGCTTCTTGCCCAAAAACCTTCCGCCTGGAAGATATTCCGCCCCTTTTGGACCAGGATAGTCAAGCGAAAGAGCTAGAAGCTGAGCTGGAACAATGCTTCTCCCCGGTGGCCGAGGACAGCATGGCAGCCATCATATACACCTCGGGAACCACGGGCAATTCTAAAGGCGTCATGCTTAGTCACAAAAACCTGGTGTGGGACGCATGGGCTACCAGAAGCATCATACGCTTACGTCGTAACGACCGCTTGCTGTCCGTGCTGCCCCTGGCTCACACCTACGAGTGCACCATAGGCTTTATAGCGCCGTTCATGCAGGGCTGTTCCATGAAGTACCTGGATCGGGCTCCAACGGCCAGTGTGCTTATACCGGCCATGGAAGCGGTACGCCCAACGGTCATGTGCACGGTGCCCCTTATAATAGAAAAAACCTTCCGCTTAAGCGTAAAACCTACCCTGGAAAAAATTAAACTATACAAAAATCCGACCATGAAAAAACTCTTGCACTGGGTTGCAGGCCGCAAACTGTATAAAACCTTTGGCGGTCGGCTGCGCTTTTTTGGCGTGGGAGGAGCCGGCCTTGCCCCGGACGTCGAAACCTTCCTTTTGGACGCGCATTTCCCCCATGCCATAGGATACGGCCTTACAGAAACCGCTCCGCTGATAGCCGGCTGCGCCCCGGGCAAAACCTAGCTTGGTTCCACCGGCCCTGCCATGCGGGGTGTACAACTACGCATAGCCGATCCTAGCCCGGAAACCGGGGATGGCGAA
>JAKQNL010000070.1 GCA_029565815.1 Spirochaetota bacterium
CGACGCGGCCGTTGGTCCCTTCGGCGTGATGGGCGGCTTTATGCAGCCGCAGGGCCACCTTCAGGTGCTTGTCCACGCCCTGAAACACGGCCGCAATCCCCAAGAAGCCCTGGACGCCCCGCGCTTCCAGTGGACTCAAGACCTGGCAGTCCAGGTAGAGGCCGACTATGACAGCTCGCTTGTTGAAGCCCTGCTTGCCCGCGGGCACGACATCACGGTGGAGAGGGATGCCGGGTCGTTCGGGCGCGGCCAGATCATATGGCGGGACGGCACCGGCGTGCTATGCGGCGCCACGGAAAAGCGCACCGACGGCTGCGTTGCCGCCTTCTAGCGGGGCTGGCGCTTTCTCAGTCGGAACCGATGGCCCTGTTCTTGCCCTGGCTCTTTGCCTGGTACAGGGCGGCGTCGGCCCTGGCCACCAGGGCTTCCATGCCTTCCGGTCGGCGGTATTCGGCCACGCCCGCGCTGATGGTAAGCGACGCTTCCGGCCCAAGGCGGCTATCCCTGACCGCGCTCACCACCTTTCCGGCCACGGACAGGGCGGCGGCGGCGACCGTGTTCGGAAGCAGCACTATGAATTCCTCGCCGCCCCAGCGTCCCAGTTCGTCGGTTACCCTGAGCGACTCCTTGAGTATCCTGGCCACCGCCCTGAGTACCACGTCGCCCTGGTTGTGTCCGTACTGGTCGTTGATGCGCTTGAAATCGTCTATGTCCAGCATGATGAGGGCAGTTGCTGTGCCATAACGGCGGCTGCGCCCAAGCTCGGTCTCGGTCAGCTCGATAAAGCGCCGCCGGTTGCTCAACCCTGTCAAGGCGTCCGTGGTGGACATAAGCTTGAGCTTGCGCCGTTCCCGGATCACTAGGTATAGAAGCACGGTCAGCACGGCATAGCCTATCGTGCCTATGGCCGAATACGATAGAAAGTCGCTTCTGAGCTGCCTGTACCCTTGATCCTGGTCGCACGTTACCAGGTACGCAACCTCGTCGCCATGCAAGTTCCGGATGGACTTGAACAAAACGCGGTAGTCATGGTGGTTCCATCGTATGACCACGCCAAAATCCCCGCCTGCCTCGAGCAGCCCCTGTATCCCTTCCCGCATGGAGTAAAACAGGCGTTCATCTTCCTGTCTATTCTTAATCGCGACATCAAACAGGTAGTCGTCTGAAAACCAGCTGGGCACGTAATTGCCCTGCTTCTCCTCAAAGACGGTCGCCTCCACCAAACTACGTTTGATGGCAAACAGGTACGCGCAATCCGACAGCCGCTCCAGTACCGATATGAACGAGCCCATGGAAAAAGACACCTCAACGGAGCCGCAATGTTCGTTCTCAAAAAACAGGGGATACACGAAACGGTAGCCGTTGAATATGCGCCCTTCCTCAAAGCCGGTCACGCGCCTTAGCTCCGAATTTGCGAGCCGCACGCTTTCTCGCACACCGCTCAGGTCATCGCCAAAGAAATCGGGGCTGTGCATCCTGAGGAAGCTGACGCTGTCAGGAAAATGAAAATGTAGCTGGCGGAAGTCAAAGCTCTCGAGCCGCTCGTACAAAGGCAGCATCAGCTCATAGAGCCGGTCCCGGTACGGGGCCCGGGCTTCAGGGTGCTCACGCCAGGCGCTTGATACCAATCCGAGCTGTTCTGGCCTGTTAACCGATACCTCAAACACGTAGCGGGAGAAGGTTTCCAGGCTTTTTACGGTGGCATCCAGGCGCGATGTAAGAAGCTCGATATGCTCGTCTATGTACGTTTGTTTTCTGGCCCTGTGGTCCAGTCCCGCGGCAAACATGACCAGGGAAAACATGAGAACGGCGGATGCCACGTAGAGCGCAGGAAAACGCCCCTTCGTTTTTCCGCCGGCCGCCTTCACGCGTCCGTACCCGGAGCGTAGCGCTCGATCAGGCGCTCGGCCACCATGTAAGCAACCGGGCATATGGTGGCGTTGCGGGCAAGGCGTCCGAGCGCTCGCTGGGCACCGCGTTCCGCGCAGTAGGGGTAGGCCTCGCAATCCTTGGGACGCACATCGTAGGCCTGGCAAGTATTGTCGTCGTTCAGAAAGGGACAGGGAAGGCTCTTCAGGACCCAGTTGCCGTCCTGGTCGCGCTCAAGGGTGTCGCGCACAAATGCGTCGCGCTGGAAACCAAGGGCTTTGGCCAGGCGTTTCAAGTCAGTCTCTGAGAATACCGGGCTTCTCTGCCTGCAGCAGTTGCCGCACTTGAGGCAATCGATTTCCTGAAAGGCCTCATCCTGGTACTGGGCTATAACATGGTCAAAATTCTTGATGTGAAACCGCGAAAGGTACCTCATCTGCCGCTGTATGAAATCGGCGCGTTCCTGAGCTCGTTTCAATATATCCTGATACTCTTTCTTCATGACTGCCATTGTATCCGGCCTTTCGTGCGTATACGCGAGGAATCCGTGGCATGCTCCACCGTGCTACAGTTGATCGGGCGGGCTGCTTTTCTGGAACACAGCCACCTCTGAACCGGCCGCGTCATTGAAAATCAGGCGGTCTCCCTCAAGACGAAAGCTCGCTGTTTTTTTCAGCGCGTCCAGAAAAGCCCACTCGTATACCAGATTGTCGCAGGCCATCTTGGTGGCGTACAGCTGGTCTACGACGATACGGCCATCATCCTGGATAGCCACCCGAGCCCCATACTGGTTGCAGCCGGAATAGCCGGCCATGCCGGTACCATCCGTGGTGAACATAAGGGTGAGCGGCGAGCCGTCCGTTCCGGCCGCGGCCGCTTGGCCGCCAAGGCTATCGAGCACCCACCAGGTGCCCGCCAAGGCGTCTATCCCGCCCGAAGGCAGGCTGGCGCAGCCTCCCGCGCACACGGCCGCGCAGATCGCAACCACGACAAGCAGTGGAACCTTCATGCTTTCAGTATAGTGCCATGCACTTTGAAGGCAAGTGCCTTGGGCGCAAAGTTCGGGGAGCCCCATAAAGCCGTGCGGCCATCAGGGACTCCCCGCTTTTCAATAGAATTCACTTCCGAGGCTCTTTCAGAAGTCGGACGAGTTTTGAAAGAGCTACATATTGAGACGTGATTTGCGTGGCGGTCGCGATACATGCACACAACCGCGAGCAATCGCAAAGCCAATTTCAGAAGTAAGAGACTTCTGAAATTGGCTTGGCCATCTATGTCTTTTTTGTATGGTAGCTTTGAAAACTGTAGTTTCTATAACTTCTTTATGGGAACCCTGCGTTTTCTTCCGAAAACGCAGGGGGTTCTTATTTGAATATCAGGCCGCTTTCCACCGCGGCCAGCTTTGCGGCCAACTCCTCGTCGCTCGGCGAGCCGGTCACGCCAACGTAGATGGTAAAGCCCGCTCCGCTGTCCGCGTTGAACGACGGGTGCAGGCCGCCGATGTCGCGTCTTCCGTCATTGGCGATGGGAAT
>JAKQNL010000071.1 GCA_029565815.1 Spirochaetota bacterium
TAAACAGTTTGCAAGGTGGTACGTGGTGAAATCGTGCACACGGAATAGTTTATGCTTCATTGTGTTGGCGCTGTGTGCGCTTATGGTTTCGTGTGCCCCATCTGCCAAGAGGCCACAAGGCGCACAGGATCGCACGGATACGCACAAACCTGTGATTGTAGTAAGCATAGAGCCGCAAGCATATTTGGTGAACCGGCTGGCTGGCGATCTGGTGGATGTGCTGGTTTTGGTTGGCCCCGGCCAAAACCCACATTCGTACGAGCCAAGCCCCCGGCAGATGAGCGATTTGTCCAAAGCGGTGCTGTGGTTTACCGTCGGCGTGGAATTCGAGACAGCTCTGGTGCCAAAGTTCGCGTCCATGTACCCGGACCTTGTGCTTGCGGACACGACTACGAATGTTCGCTACCGGCTTTTGGACGAGCACGAACATGAAGCGGATAGCGCAGAGCACGATGAAGCAGACGGCCAGGGTAAGGATCAGCATATATGGCTAGGAAGGCAGGCGGTAGAAGCCCAGCTAGGCGTCATGCGAGCACAACTTGCGCTTCTGCTGCCGGATAAAACAGCCCAGGTGGATGAGTCATACCGTGGTTTGTTTGCTGATATAGAGAGTGCTTATAAAAAACTTACCGCCTTACTTGAGCCTGTTCGCGGCGGCACGGTGCTAGTCTACCATCCGGCCTTTGGTTATTTCCTGGATGATTTTGGCATCCGGCAGATAGCGGTGGAAACCGGCGGCAAGGAACCAACGCCAAAAACCCTGGCCGCCATTCTCGAAGAAGCCAAGCGCGAAAAAGCCACAACCGTGTTTGTGCAAGCGCAATTTCCTGCAAGTGCAGCCTCAACCCTGGCCGACGCGCTGGGCGGCAGGGTAGTGGCCATGGATCCGCTGGCGGCGGATTGGCTGGATAATTTGCTGCGCATGGGCATGGCTATAGCCGGAGCCGCCGAATGAGCCCGGACAATGCTGCACAGGATTCGGCACAAACAGTGATACAAACAGCATCGCAAACAGCAGCGCAGCGGCCAATGGCGCTTAGCTTTAGCGATGTTAATTTTTCATACGGCGAGTTGAAGGTGCTTACCGGAGCCAGTTTTCACCTGCATGAGGGCGAGTTTGGCGCGATTTTGGGTCCGAACGGAACGGGTAAAACCACCATAATCCGCCTGATGCTTGGTTTGGCAAGACCGGATTCCGGCTCGGTACGGGTGTTCGGGCAGGATACTCGAAACGCGCGCAGCCTTGTGGGCTACGTGCCCCAGTATGCGCTTGGCGACTCGAGCTTTCCGCTTTCGGTCCGCGCAGTTGTTCGCATGGGGCTCTTGGGCGATAAGCTTGCAGCGTGGAAACCGTTTCGGGCAGAGAGCCCCGAATCGTTACAGGCGGTGGACCATGCGCTGTCCGCAGCCGGGGTGCTTGAACTTGCAACCCGGCCCTATGCCGCGCTGTCCGGTGGCCAACGCCGCCGCGTGCTCGTCGCCCGGGCTTTGGTTGCACAGCCGCGCATGCTCGTGCTGGATGAACCCACGGCCAACATGGATGCGGCGAGCGAAGAACGCTTGTACACAACCCTCGGCGACTTGAAGGGAAGGACGACTATCGTGGTGGTAACCCACGATCACGCGTTTGTGTCGTCGCTGACCGACGCGGTGCTGTGTTTGGCAGAGCGGGGTACGGGCGGCTCGTCCGTGGTGCGACACGCGGTAAGCCCTGCTGACCACGCTCCGCCACAGCTGTTTGGCGGCCAAGCGCTCCGTGTGCTACACGATACTGATTTGCACGACAACGGGTGTTGTGGAGGCTGCACATGAGCGGATTTTTTGCGGCGCTTGGCGGAGGCGGCATGCCGTTTCTGCGCAATGCCCTCTTTGCCGGTCTTTTGTCGTCGATACTGTTCGGCGCGCTTGGATCGGTGCTTACCGTGCGCAGGATGACCAGCCTGGCCGGTTCCATATCGCACGCGGTACTGGGCGGCATCGGTCTTGCGCTGTTCCTGTCGTCTAGGGGCATAGTGCCTGGCTTGCCCCCTATCGCGGGAGCCCTAGTGTTCGCGCTTTTATCCGCGGTGCTTATCGGCTTTGTATCGCTAAAGGCCCGCCAGCGCGAGGATACGGTTATCAACGCAATTTGGGCCATTGGCATGAGCCTGGGTGTTTTGTTCCTTGCAAAAACGCCGGGCTATGTAGACCCAATGAGCTACCTGTTCGGGAATATTCTTTTGGTTTCCGCGCGGGATCTGTGGATGCTTGCAGGCCTGGATGCCATCGTGCTTCTTTTGTTGTGGCGCTTTTATAGGCAGGTGGAAGCAAGTTCGTTTGATCCGGAATTCGCCGCCGTCCGGGGCGTGCCCAGCGATACGGTCTTTATGGTCATTCTGGTGCTGACGGCTGTGGCGGTGGTACTACTGCAAACCTTTGTGGGCATTGTCATGGTGATAGCGATGCTTACCCTGCCGGCAGGAACCGCTTCCCATGCAGCAAGGAGCCTTGCCGGCATGATGGTGTTTGCTACCGTTTTGGCTGCCGTTTTTTCTACAGCCGGGCTGGCTACGGGCTGGGCTTTGGATCTGCCTGCAGGAGCGGTTACGGTAGTGCTTGCCGGAAGCGTGTTCATGGCAGCCGCTTCGATTCGGGTACTAGCCGTTCGGCTTGCATCCAAAAAACGGGGCCGAGTCGCATAGCCGGCAGCCACGGGCATTGTGCCGGCTCGCGTTGCCCCAAAACTCACTTTGTGCATATACTAGTGGCGTAGGCGATCACAGGACGAGGGAGCCCGCACGTGAATATACTTATGGTTTCCAGCGAAGCGACGCCGTTTGCAAAATCCGGCGGCCTGGCCGATGCGGTTTCCGCCCTAAGCCGAGCTTTGGATAGACTTGGCCATGACGTGCGCATCGTCATGCCGCGCTACTATTGCATGGACAAAGCCAAGCTCGATGCCCTGCCTGGCCCTTTGGGAGTCCCGTCTACGGGTGGCGAGTCCTGGTGCGCCGTGTACCGTAGCGTTTTGCCCGGTTCCAGTATCCCGGTGTACTGTCTGGACCACGAAGCGTATTTTGGCCGGGACGGCATATACGGCTCCAAAACCGAACCGGACTTCCAGGACAACCCAGAGCGTTTTTCCTTTCTGTGCCGGGCAGCCTTTCAGCTGTGCAGAAAACTGGATTGGTATCCGGAGATCATGCATGCCCATGACTGGCCGGCAGCCCTGGTGCCCGTGTACCGCGACGAACTGGAACAGGCGCCGGAGTTTGACCGCACGGCAACCGTGTTAACTATCCATAACCTTGGCTACCAGGGCATTTACAGCAAAAACCAGTTCCCATCGCTGGCTCTGCCGTGGCAGCAATTCCACGAAGCCGGCCTGGAGTTCCACGATTGCATAAATCTCCTAAAGGCCGGTATCTCCAGGGCAGACAAACTGTCCACCGTGTCCCCGACCTATGCGCGGGAAATAGAGACGCCCGAGCTTGGATCTTCCTTGGACGGGCTTTTGCGTGCCCGGAGCGAGCACCTGGTGGGAATACTCAACGGGGTCGACCTGGACGAGTGGAATCCGGCTAGCGATGCGCACTTACCGGCTAGCTACAGCGCTTCCGATATGTCCGGCAAGGCAGCGTGCAAGCAGGCACTGCAGCGGGAGTTTGGTCTGGCGGAAAATCCGGATGTGCCGCTCATAGGCATGGTGTCCCGCTTAAGCGAGCAAAAAGGCATAGTGGAACTGTTTCGCCCAGGACACGGCTGCATGGCGCCGCTGTGCCGCGATATGGAAATCCAGTTTGTCATACAGGGTTCGGGCGAAAGCTGGTGCGAGAGCGAACTGTCCGCACTGAGTAGTTCATTGCCCAATTTCCGCGCAAAAATCGGATACTCCGAACGCCTGGCTCATCTAATAGAAGCAGGCTCGGATTTTTTCATGATGCCCAGCCGTTACGAGCCCTGCGGCCTCAACCAGATGTAC
>JAKQNL010000109.1 GCA_029565815.1 Spirochaetota bacterium
ATTCGTCAATGCCGTCTACGCCCAACACCTGGTCCATACGGTTTTGATCATAGGCGCCTACTGCACAGGTGCCCAGCTCTAAGGCTTCGCACGCCATGTACAGCGCCTGGCATGCGTGTCCGGCATCCAGGGCTATAAGCTTTGCAGAAGCGCTGGTATAGCGCCACTCGGTGCGGTATGGAATGGCGGTCCAGCAGAAGAGGGCCGCGCAGTTCCACAGCTGACCCAAGGTGGCTTCTGCAAACTCGGCATCGAGCGACAGTTCCTGATCTGAGCCGATAGGGGATGCTGCACGCAAAAGCGCAAGCCGATTCTGCTCTGCTTGGTACCGGTACAGGCCGGGAGCCAGCGAAGCGACATTGCGCGCGTACACAAGCGTATCCAATGGATGGCGGCAACCTGCCGACGGAACGGTACGGAAAGCGTACTTAGCCTTTGCTTCTCGCACGCCGGCGCATGACCACAATAAATACGATAGCTCGGTAAGGTTAATGGAAGCGCTGCTGTATGCTCGGCGGCTTTTGCGCTGTCGTACGCACTGTGCTATGGTTTTATTACCAAGTTGTAGCGAAAGCGTATCGGGTAGCTCGATGGTGGCAGTACCTTTTAGAACGGGCTGGGTAAACGGCGGGCTCGGGTAGCCAAGGCTCTGGTCGCTTACCCGGCTGTCTACGCAATTCCAGTCAGCTTTGAGCCATAGACGTTTTTCCAACAGTTCCGCGTGCAAAGCTTCTGTTTCAGCTTCGCTTCTGGCTGGGCCTTTGGATTGCCTGGCTTTCAATGCTTGGGCAAGTTTTTGCAAAAACGAGTCCACGTCTTCTTCGGTGGTATCCCAGCTGGCCATCCACCGGACCAAGCCGCCTTCCCAGTCATAAAAAAACGCGTTTGCTTTGAGTTCGTCGGCTACCGAAGCATTGACGCGGACAAACAGGCCGTTTGCCTGAACCGGATACTGTATGGATAGGCCCAGTTTGCGCGCTCCATCGGCCAGTCGGGCGGCCATGGCGTTTGCATGCATGGCGTTTGACAGCCACAAATCGTTATGAAGGTATTCCAGAAACTGAGCTGCAATGTAGCGCATCTTGCTAGCAAGCTGTAAGCGGGTTTTTCGCAGGCGCGCGGTGTCGCCCAGCTTTTCCAGTATAGCTGGCATGAACACCACCGCTTCGCCGAACATAAGGCCGTTTTTGGTTCCGCCAAAACACACCACGTCGGCGTCTCCTGCGGCTTCGGCCGGACTGCATCCAAGAGCAGCCGCCGCGTTTGCTAAGCGCGCTCCGTCGATATGAACGCTCATACCCAGGCGATGGGCCGTTCCGCACAGTTGAGACAATTCCGAATGGCTGTACACGGTGCCCAGTTCGGTTGGCTGGCTCAGCGACAGCACGGTAGGCTTTGCCTTGTGCATGTCGCTCCATTCATGCACCGCATGTGCGAGCGCGCGCGCACTCAGCTTGCCGTCGGTGGATGGAAGCGGAACAATTTGAGCACCGGTTACCGCAGTTGGGGCTCCGGTTTCGTCCACCATGATATGGGCGCAGTCCGAGCAGAAAATGGCATCTCCATGCCCTGCAAGGCAGCCAAGCGCGTACACATTCGCGCCGGTTCCGTTAAGCACAAAGCGCACCAAAGGTTCTGCATCCTGGTGGGGCGTGCGGAACAGGGCTGCCACGGCAGCTTCGGCTTTCTGTGTTACTGGATCATCACCGTAGCCGACCGCGTGGCCGCTGTTTGCGCGGGCTAGGGCTTCCATGATCAAAGGATGTGTCGATGCGTTGTTGTCGCTGGCAAACCATCGTTGTTGTGCAGTCATGGCCCTCTCCCTAATTGTGCCACGGAGACACGGAGAGGAGGAAAAGAGGGCGGAATGGATGTAAGCGCATACTCACTTGTCGCGCCCATCCTACCCATTGGTTTCCTCCGTGTCCTCCGTGTCTCCGTGGCTGAGTTTTGTGGTCAGTCTTTCTTCCCGGTAACCTTGATGACGTGGTAGCCAAATTGTGTTTGCACCACATCGGAAATGGAGCCGACGCCAAGGTTTTTTACCGCGTACTCAAAAGGCTGAACCATGGCTCCGGGGCCAAACCAGCCTAAGTCGCCGCCGGATGACTTGGATGGGCAGCTGGAAAACTCGCGAGCAAGGGACGCAAAGTCAGCGCCTTGTTTAGCTTTGATAACCAGTTCCTGGGCACGCGCTCGGTCGCTTACCAAAATATGACTAGCTCTGTACTGCATAGTGTGTCCTTTCTTTGTGCCGACAGTTTTATATGGCCGCCATAGTTTTTTTATAGAAGCGGGCTATGCGCTCTACCACTTCCGCCAGCTTTTTGGTCGGCGGCAGGATAGTAGTGCGGAAATGCGCTGTGCCCGGAATCTGGCCAAAGCCGGAACCCGGAACCACGCAGATGCCTTCTTCTTCCAAGAGCTGCATGCACCACTGTGAATCGGTCATGCCTTTGGGCAGTTCCATGCGGGGGAAGGCATACATGGCTCCTGCAACCTCGTTGCAGCGGAAGCCGGGTATCTTGTTAAGGCCGTCAGCCAAAAGCCTGGCCCGGGTTTTCAATTCGCCCAGGATGGCATCGCGCTCGCGCACGTACTCGTCGTGGCTCGCTTCGCCTTTTTTGGGCGTGCGTACCATGCAGTACACGGCAACCTGGCCGGGAAGGCTGGAACACAGGCTTACCGATTGCATCTTCAGTATCTGGGCGGTCACGTCGGACGGCACGTTGCGTATTTCGAAGTAGCCGCCGCGGTGTCCGCACTCGCCCCAAAAGCCCTTGCTGGTTGAGTGGAAGCTGAACAGCGAAACGTCGGTATCGCCCCGGTCGTGCATCACCTTTGCAAACGAGGTGAATTTCTGGCCCTGGCGGTACACGTTTTCCTGGTACACTTCGTCGGCCAAAATGGACAGATTGTGCTTTTTGGCAAAGCCTATGATCATGGAAATATTGTCCGCGTCGATGACCGCGCCGGTTGGGTTGCCCGGGTTGATTACTACGATGCCCTTTACCTTTACGCCAAAGCGTTTTGCCTCGGCCAGGGATTCTTCCAGCATCTGCTCGGACAAGCGCCAGTCATTCTCTTCGTCCAGGTAATAGTTGACCTGCTTGCCCTCGTACAGGGTAATGGTAGCGGAGTACAAAGGATACTGCGGGATAGGCACCATGATGCCGTCCTGGGGGCTGGAAATGAGCATGCGTAGGGCAGCCTGTACACCTTTGGACGCACCGTCGGTCAGGTAAATCGAATCGGGGTCCGCATCGATGCCGTCGCGTTCGCGGATGAACTGGGCAACAGCTTCCCGTATGCAGCGAACGCCTTTACTCTCCGAGTAGGCGCCCAGGCCGTGCTTCGAGCCTTCCAGTATGCGTTTGACGACTTCCTGCACGTCGGCGGGGAAAGCGTTCGGAGCCAGCTCCGACAGCTTTGGATATTCGGCCAGGGCCAGTATCTTGCGCACCCACGAAATGGGTTTCTGCTCCAGAGCCTGGGGGTTACCTATATTGCAATAGATGATTTCCCGGCCGGCCTTTTCCAGTTCCTGCGCCCGCGCCACGATAGGCCCGCGTACCGCATATTCGGTTTCAAGAACCGCCTTGCCAAGATCCGCCAATGAAAGTGCCATGACTGTGCTCCTTTTATCCGGCCGTTGTGCCGTTGTCAGTCATTCTAGCATTGTGCGACAAGAGCGGGCAAGGCGTACCAAACACGCTTCTAAACGATTTCGGCTATCGACGCCGACGGGCTGTGCGGGGTAGTATGACTGCGTGAAAGAAACAGAAGAAACCGCCAAGCGGGCGGAACAAGCCTTTTTGATCGGCGTGCGCGACCAAGAGGTCCCGGAAGCCGAAGCGGAAAGCCTTTTGCGCGAACTGGGCTCCTTGGCCTCTACTCTGGGTGCAGTGGTCGTCGGCTCTATGACCGTGCCCTTGCGTGAAAAACACGCAGCTCTCTTACTGGGTAGCGGCAAGGCCGATGAAATTTGTGCGGCGGCCAAAGCGGCTATGGCGGATTCAATCATATTCGACCGATCCCTGTCACCCGTGCAACAGCGAAACTGGGAAAGGCTCACAGGCTTGAGCGTCTATGACAGATCAGAGCTTATCATCAAGATTTTTGCCAGCCGCGCTCAGACCCGTGAAGCATCGCTGCAAGTGGAGCTTGCAAGCCTCCAGTACTCGCTACCAAGGCTTTCCCACTCCTACGAAGATCTAAACCGACAGCGCGGCGGCCGCTACGGCACAAAAGGCGCCGGCGAGCAAAAGATCGAACTAGACCGACGGGGTATATCGGACCGCATCCGCGATATAAAAGACGAGCTGGAAATTGTTCGCAAAAGCCGGTCGACGCAAAGGAAACGCCGCGAGCGGGAAACCGTGCCGCGGGCGGCTATTGTCGGCTACACCAACGCGGGTAAGTCATCGCTCTTAAACGCCTTGTCTAAAGCGGATGTGCTGGCCGAGGACAAGCTGTTTGCGACGCTGGATCCAACCACTCGCCGCTTAAGCGGCAAGTATGGCGATCTTTTATTAACCGATACGGTAGGATTTGTCCGTAACCTGCCCCATGGCCTTATCGAGGCTTTTAAGGCAACCCTGGAAGAAGCAGCGGCTGCGGATTTGTTGATACATGTGCTCGATGCGGCAGACCCGGAATCGGAAAAGCATTGGACAACCACCAACGAGGTTTTGGCCAGCATAGGCGCGGATGTGTCTGGCTGCGTGGTTGTGTACAACAAGGTGGACAAGCTTGAGGACAGGACGAGCCTGGCTTTTTTGGCTCGCAGACACGAACGCGTGGTGTTTACCTCAGTGAAAACCGGCGAGGGCATCCAGGAGCTGCGGGAAGCCATTGCCTTGGCCCTGGGCGGAAAGCGCGAGGAAGTAAACCTACGCATACCGCCGCACCGATACGACCTGGTTGCGATGCTGTATGCCCAGGGCGCCGTGATTTCCGAGGAGCACGACGGTCAGGCTTACGTTATACGATGTTCGCTTACCGAACGCTTGCGCCCAAAGGTAGAGGAGTTCATAAGCGAGCCGCTTGGTTAAGGTGCTTGGTGTTGGAAGCAGCGTAGCGCAGCCTTGTAAATTTCAAGCAGCTACCTGGCTTTAGGACACCTCTAAAAACCTCAATTTTAAGAGTTTTTATTCTTTATCCGCTTTAACGTAGTACTGCAAGAGCTGGACCATATAATAAATCTTTTTATACAGCTCGGTAAGCGTTGGTTTCATGGGTTTTTCGAAGTGGTTTTCTACTTCTTTCCAGTTGAGCAGCACTTCGTGATGGGGCCGGCCCATGTCGTCTATCATTGACTTCATGTGGCGGCCGACGGCTATCAGGTTGATGGCTGCCTTATTGATGAGCGCAAGGGCTTTTTCGTTGATGTCGGTAAGCATCTGGCGCAGGTATTTGACC
>JAKQNL010000118.1 GCA_029565815.1 Spirochaetota bacterium
CGCCGACGACGGTTCCCAGAAGGCCAATGATCGTTTCCGTGTAAAAGCCAAGGCCCATCATGTAGGTGGTAACGATCAGGCCCATGCCGAAGGCCGTGCCGAAGTTGGTAAGCGAGTACAGCTGGTGCTGTTTGAAATAGCTTGCGTAGCCCTTGTCGCGGGCAAGGCTTAAGATAGCCGGGTTGTCCGATAGGAAGGTAAGCACGCCGGCCAGCGACGCAACGCCCGGCAGGCCGAACAGGGGCTTCATGAATGGCGCAGTGATTCGCTCGATAATGCGTACCACGCCAAACTCGATCATGATAGCGCTTAAGGCTCCTACCAGCACGGTTATGGCCATAAGGTAGAACACGGTGTTGATGAGCAGGTCGTGAGCGCTACGGGTTAGGGTGTTGATAAGGTTTTGCGGACCCATCACGGAGCCTAAAAGGCCAAACACGGTGATGAGTATAGCAAGCATGACGACGCCTTCGATGAGGCCCCGCTTCCTGGTCATAGAAACTCCTTGATTTGTGCGAGCTCATCCTGCCGTAAAACGAAACTGATAGTCAATAGATATATCAGATAGAGATAGTAGAGATACGTGTGCTGTGCTACGAAGCTTTGGGATGATAACAAAAAAGGAGCGCCCCGCGGGGCGCTCCAATGCTTATAGTAACAAGGTGGCGTGGACCCAGGGAGTTCGCCGGATTTCGGCGAACTCCACAACAAACGGCTGTGCCGTTTGTTAGTAGTCCATTCCCATACCACCCATTCCACCCATGCCGCCGCCGCCCATGCCGCCGGCGGGGGCCGAGGACTTGGGTTCGGGGAGGTCACTGATGGCGCACTCGGTGGTAAGCAGCAGGCTAGCTACGGATGCGGCGTTCTGGAGGGCCGAGCGGGTTACCTTGGCCGGGTCAATGATACCGGACTTAACCATATCGACCCACTCCATCTTGGCTGCGTCAAAGCCTATGCCTTTTTTCTCGCTCTTTGCGCGATTTGCAACAACGGCTCCGTCGATGCCTGCGTTTTCGGCTATCTGGCGGATGGGCTCTTCCAGGGAGCGCTTAACGGTCTTAAAGCCCACCTTCTCGTCCTCGGTGAGCTTGGCCATGTCCGCTTTCTCTAGGGCTATAGCCGCCTGGATAAGGGCCAGTCCGCCGCCTGGAACTATGCCTTCCTCTATGGCTGCGCGGGTAGCCGACAGGGCGTCTTCCACGCGGTGCTTCTTCTCTTTCATCTCGACTTCGGTTGCTGCGCCAACGTTGATGACAGCCACGCCGCCGGCCAGCTTAGCCAGGCGCTCCTGGAGCTTCTCGCGGTCGTAGTCGCTGGTGGTTTCTTCAATCTGGGCCTTGATCTGCGCCTTGCGCTCGTATTCGTCCCGCAGGCGCTGCCATTCCCGGCCGCGGTCAAACATGATATTCTCAACCGCCACCTGGTCGCCGCGCGCTTCGTTGAAGGTGATTGCCTTCTTAACTATGTTCTCGGCGCGCTTCAGGTCGTCCTTGGTCAGCGTTATCTG
>JAKQNL010000119.1 GCA_029565815.1 Spirochaetota bacterium
AGTCAAACGGGTCAACGGTCCTGTCATTACCGTCAAGGGCATCACCGACGCGATGATGATGGAACTCGTCAATGTTGGGGAGCAGCGCCTTGTCGGTGAGTTGGTCAAGCTTTCGGGGACGGAGGCAATCGTTCAGGTGTACGAAGATACCACCGGTATTTCTCCAAACGACAACGTGTACGGAACGGGGATGCCCTTGTCAGTAGAACTAGGTCCCGGGATTATCGGGACGATTTACGACGGCATCCAGCGTCCGTTGGAAACATTGCGTAATGTCGGAGGAGATTATATTCAGCGCGGGATTAATCGACCTTCACTTTCTAGAGAGAATTCATGGATGTTCGAACCGCTGGTAACGGTTGGGGACGAAGTTACCCCAGGTTCAATTCTCGGCCAGGTCGTAGAGACCGAGCGCGTACTGCATAAGATTTTGGTTCCGCCAACACTTTTTACAAAGGGAACTATCGTCGAGATAGCTCCGAAAGGCTCTTATAGCGTAGACCGGACAATCGCAATCGTCGAATACGAAGGACAAACTTTTCAGCTGACCATGATGCAGCGCTGGCCGATTCGAGTACCGAGGCCGGTAAGGGAACGGCTTGCACTGCATACGCCCCTGATTACAGGCCAGCGCGTCATCGACATGATGTTTCCGCTTGCAAAAGGAGGCACGGTTGCGATACCGGGCGGCTTTGGCACCGGAAAAACCATGACCCAACACGCGATAGCCAAGTGGTGCGACGCGGACATCATCGTGTACATAGGCTGTGGCGAGCGCGGCAACGAGATGACCGATGTGCTCACCGAGTTCCCGAGGCTCGTGGACCCGCGTACGGGCAAGAGCCTGATGGAACGCACCGTGCTGATAGCGAATACATCCAACATGCCGGTATCTGCGCGCGAGGCGAGCATTTATACCGGAGCCGCCATCGCGGAATACTACCGCGACCAAGGCTACCATGTTGCGATAATGGCCGACTCCACAAGCCGATGGGCGGAAGCCTTGCGGGAGCTGTCCGGCCGTATGGAAGAAATGCCGGCCGAGGAAGGCTTCCCGGCCTACTTGCCTACGCGAATCGCCGAATTCTACGAGCGCGCCGGATACATGGATACACTCTGCGGATCCGAAGGCTCGGTTTCTATCATTGGGGCGGTCAGTCCGCCGGGCGGTGATTTTTCCGAACCGGTTACCCAGCATACCAAGCGCTTTGTGCGTTGTTTCTGGGGGTTGGACCGCCAGCTCGCGAACGCGCGCCACTATCCGGCTATATCCTGGCTGGACAGCTACAGCGAGTACCTGGAAGACGTAAAGCCCTGGTGGGACGCCGCTGTCGGGCCGAGCTGGGCAAGCGCCCGTGCGGAAATGATGGAACTCCTTCGTCGCGAGGTGCGACTCTTACAGGTGGTAAAACTGGTAGGGCCGGACGCCCTGCCGGACGGCCAGCGTTTCGTCATCGACCTGTGCACGCTGTTCAAGAATGCGTTCCTGCAGCAGAACGCGTTTGACGATGTGGACCGTTACGCGTCCGCGGCCAAACAGGCCCGCATGCTCGGGGTCGTGCTTGCGTGGTGGCGCCGAGGGTTGCAGGCCATCAAGCGCGGGGTTCCGCTTGCGGATATCAAGCGTTCCAAAGTCGCACAGGAAATTGTCAAAATGAAATTTACCATAGCCGACGGCCAGGAAGACGCATTTGACCTTCTGGAGGCTAAGATAGACCGCGCCATGGACAGGCTGGAGGCCGACAATGCATAAAGCCATCACCGTGGATGAACAGCGCGATCTCATGGCTGGCCGAGAGTACCGGGGCCTGTCCCGGGTGGATGGGCCGCTCATATTCATCCGCAAGACCCATCCTGTAGGCTATCGTGAGCTGGTTGAGTGCGTGGATGCGGACGGCCATACGCGCTTAGGCATGGTCATGGATACCAGCGAGGACGTGGTAGTAGCCCAGGTGTTCGAGGGAACCCAGGGCCTGACCATGCCCGGTTCCCGGGTACGCTTTAGCGGGCACCCGCTGTCCATCGGCGTATCCGAAGCTATGCTCGGCCGCGTATTCGATGGCCTTGGCAGGCCGATAGACGGCGGC
>JAKQNL010000093.1 GCA_029565815.1 Spirochaetota bacterium
AAGCAAAAGGGCTTAAGATTACGCAGGCTCGCGATACCGTGTTGCAGGCCTTTTTATCCGTCGAAAAACATGTGAGTTCCGATGAGCTGTATGAGTTGGCGCGTTTGCTCGATCCAAGCATAGGGCAGGCAACGGTGTTCCGTACCATCAAGCTGCTTGTCGATGCGGGTTTGGCTCAGGAAGCATGCAGGGATAATGGACCGCGCCGCTTCGAGCACGCATACAGGCACGATCACCACGACCACCTTTTGTGTGAACGCTGTGGCTCTGTGCTTGAGTTTAAGGATGACACGCTGGAAAAAGCGCAAAAGGCCGTGTATGCGCGCTACGGATACATGGAACGCAGCCATCGTGTAGAGCTTATCGGTCTGTGCCCGGATTGTGCTCACGCAGCAGCACCAGCAACAATAGGAAAGGCTGGTACCCGATGACTATAGCTGATATGCCTCGTGGCCTGGGCTTTACGGTGGTTTCTGTAACGGTGGGTAAGGAAATTGGAAAGCGCCTTGCAGATATGGGCTTTACCCAAGGCGCGGAAGGCGTTGTGCTTCGCAGGGGCTCTTTTGGTGGACCCTTACACATACGGCTTCGTGGCTACGACATACTGATACGCAAATCGGAGGCTCAGGCTATCGAAGTAGAAGCGCTGCCTCTGTAAGGCACAAAGCGGGGGCCGCACGATGGCCCCCGCACTTGAATAAAATTATTGTTAAAAGCCCTTAACCCGTTTGCCGCACAGCATGTTTTGATAACAGCGCACGCAGCCGGGGAAAATCCCGTCTTTGGTCTGTTTGAGCGCGAGCCGGAACTTTTGCGCCCGCGGGCCGTTGTATATCTCGAAGAAGGGTGTTTCTCGGATATTGCCCAAAGGATAGTCATTGTAGTCTGCGCAGAAATGTACGTCGCCGTTGTAGTCGATGTTCACCTGGCTCCAGGGGACGGCGCAGCGCTTGCGCACCAGCTCGTCGAGCTTTCCGTAGTACAGCTCGATCTTGTCCGGTTTTAGGGCCGGCACGGTGATGATAGGGTGGTCTATGTCCATGGCGTGGATGCGGGTCAGGATGTCGTACAGCTCCTGGCCGTCTATGCCTTCGTTATAGCCGGTGGCATAGCCTGGCAGACAGGAAATATCCGTATCCAGTTCGCGCTTCATGAACTGACGGTGTTCTTCTATGATTTCGCCGTTGGTGTACGTGCCCAAATTGTATATATGCCAGGCAAGCTTGAACTCGCGGGTCGCCTCGGCAAGCCGGTATAGGTCTTTGTAGTTAAGATTATTTACCGTGGTTACAACGCCCATGTACGGGAAGTGCGATCCTTGGCGTTCTTTTTCCCGGTTGATGGCCGCAAAGCCGTCTATCACGCGCCGGTAGGAACCTTCTCCCCGTATGCGGTCGTTGGTTTCCTCAAAACCGTCCAGCGACACGAACAGGGCGTGCCACTTTTTTTCCACAATTTCCTTTGCGTATTTTTCCAGGTAGGTTCCGTTGGTGTTTACGCTTACGGCCATGCCGCTTTCCATCATGTAGTCGACCAGCGGGAACAGATCCGGATACAAAAACGGTTCGCCGCCCCACAGGTAGGCTGTGGGCTTCTTGTGCTTAACCTGGTCCACCAAGCGCTTGTAGTCTTCCAGCGGGACGATTTTTTTGGATTCCTCGGCCGCGAATGCTCCCTTTAGTACGCCCTTGTCGCCGCGCTGGCCGCACATGACACAGCGCAAATTGCACAGCGGCGTTAGGCGGAAGTACATGAGCCCAAGCTGTTTGGTGGTCGCAGGATGGAACAGCCGGTCTATAGTGGTACCCTTGTGCTGGGCTGCAAAGGAGCGGATTACGCGGATAGCAAGACCTGGGTCTCGGGCCATCAGTTTTGGTACGACGGAATAGTTTGTCTTCACTCGGAGGCTCCGGTAGAACTGGGTTTGTGGACTAAACGGTCCAGGAAACTTTTCATGATGGAAGGCGGCACAGTGCGTGGCAAAAGAGAGAACAAAGCTGCTGCAAATTTATTTCTGGCACCGGCTACGGTCCAAGCCTTATTCCTTGCGGCTGCGCGTATGCCTACCGCGGCCACTTGCGCGGCAGACAGGCTGTTACTCTCCGAGAACTTGAGGTATGCCGGATTGCGTATACCGGCGTTGCCATCAAAAGCGGTGCGTACATAGCCAGGTAACAGACATGTAACATGCACGCCGGATGATTTGAGCTCAGCACGGAGCGCAAGGCTAAAGGCTAGCACGTAGGATTTGGTCGCCGCATAGGAAGCGAAGTACGGCGTTGCGTTAAGACCGGCAAAGGAGCCTACGTTCAGTATGCTGCCTGTGCCGAGTTTTTGCATGTCTGCGCCAAATAGCGAACACAGATTGGAAAGGCTACTTACATTCAGGTTGACCATAGCCTCCACTTCGGATTCTGCCATGCCTGCGGCCGGCCCAAATAATCCTATGCCTGCATTGTTTACCAGAAAGCCCACGTCCAGGGCGCGGGCTTTGCATTCGGCATGAAGGCGCCCTGCGGCACCGGGTACGGAAAGATCGCATGGCAGGCACAACGAAGCAGCTGCCTGTGCTCCTGTAAGCTGTGCTCGAACAGCTTCTAAGCTTGCCAGCTTGCGCCCAACCAGAATGAGCTTGTGGCCCATAGCCGAAAGTTGAATGGCAAATTCCTTGCCTATGCCGCCGGATGCTCCGGTGATGAGCGTATATGTGTCGGTTAAGTTCATAGCAGTAGTTATATACCAAAAATTGCATGGTTGTTAAGGGTGCGCTTTACTCTGGCTGCGCCTGGTTATGGTCTAAGCGGGGATTGACATAATCAGTAATAATAATGATATTCAATATCAATATGAGTAGCAGACCCACCAAACGCATAGAACTTCAGCCTGTCAGCGATAGCAGTTCTAAGGAACGCGTTTTAACCATAGCGCTTGCTGGCAACCCGAATGCAGGCAAAACAACCTTGTTTAACGCGCTTGCCGGGACTCACTACAAAGTTGGCAACTATCCCGGGGTTACCGTAGAGCGCCGCGAGGGCAGGATTGTACATGGCAATAGGGAATACCGATTAGTTGACCTGCCCGGAATTTACAGCCTTACCGCATATTCCATTGATGAAGTGGTTGCGCGGGATTTTCTTTTAGATGACAAACCGGATTTGATTGTGGATGTGCTGGACAGCGCGAACCTAGAGCGGCACCTGTACCTGTGTTTACAGTTTCAGGAGCTGGGCATACCGGTTATGGGCGCTCTTAACATGAGCGATGAGGCCGAGGCCAAAGGGCTTAGCATTGATGCGGATGCTTTAGGCGCGATTCTTGGCATGCCCATGGTAAAAACGGTTGGCACAAAAGACAAAGGCGTACAGCAGCTTATGGACGCGATAGCTTTAGCTGCCGTTTCCTGTTCTGGCTGTAAAAAAACGCTGGATTACGGAGCCGAGCTGGAAGAACGTTTAGGACCTTTGGTTGTGGCGATTGAAGCGGATACCGATTTTGCTTCCCGCTACCCGGCCCGATGGCTTGCGGTAAAGCTTTTAGAAAAGGATGCACATGCTAAGGCTCTCCTTGGAGCGCATGCTGCGTGTGATAGAATCCTAGCAATGGCAGCCGATGCCTGTGCCTGGGTGGAGAAACACTACGGCAAGGATACCGAAATCGTTGTGTCCGAACAGCGTTATGGCTACATACACGGCTCGTTGGCCGAAGCTGTAGTACAAAAGAAGGTAAGCGCTATTTCCGTAACCGAAGCGGTGGACCGGGTGGTGATGAACCGATTTCTTGCCTTGCCCATTTTTCTGGCCGTGCTCTGGGCCGTATTCCAGCTAACCTTCACCCTTGGTAGCTACCCCATGGCCTGGCTAGAAAGCGGATTTTCTGCTCTTGGCTCCTGGCTACACAGCGTTATGCCGGAAAGCCTTATTCGCTCGCTGCTGGCGGATGGTATTGTTGGCGGGGTGGGCGGCGTCATGTCGTTTGTTCCCCTTATCGTGCTCATGTTTTTCTTTCTGTCCATTTTGGAAGATCTTGGCTACATGTCCAGGGCTGCTTTTGCTACTGATAAATTTCTGCATGCATTTGGCTTACATGGCCAGTCGGTATTCCCCATGATGCTCGGTTTTGGTTGCTCGGTGCCGGCTATCATGGCGGCCCGTACGCTTAAAAACCCGCGCGACCGCATCGTTACCATACTGATTATTCCATTCATGAGCTGTGGAGCTAAGCTGCCGGTGCACGCGCTCTTGGCTGCAGCATTTTTCCCGGCTAATCCGGCGGCGGCAGTTATGGCCGTGTACGCAATCGGCGTACTGCTTGCGCTTTGTTCGGCATGGCTTCTTAAGCGTACCGCGCTAAAAGGCCAGCACACGCCCTTTGTGATGGAGCTGCCGCCGTATCGAGCTCCAACGCTGCGCGGGGTGCTGTGGCACGTTTGGGAAAAAACCGGCACGTACCTAAAAAAAGCAGGAACGGTCATCCTGCTATCCAGTGTGCTTGTGTGGGCCGCTACCGTGTTTCCCGTTTATAGACCAATTTCGGGCTCTGCTGTGGTGACAGAATCTTTACAGTCGCGCGGGCAGATTGCGGTTA
The DNA here is from genome assembly GCA_029565815.1 of Spirochaetota bacterium. Classification (GTDB taxonomy): domain Bacteria; phylum Spirochaetota; class Spirochaetia; order Treponematales; family UBA12059; genus JAKLIU01. The sequence continues at coordinate 4,585 of JAKQNL010000093.1, forward strand.
TGGATTCACCGGAACTTGTACGCTTGCAGTTGGAATATAGCTGGGCAGGACGACTGGGCAGATTCATAGAGCCAGTCTTCCGGCCATTAGGGTTTGATTGGCGGGTTGGCGTTGCGACTATCACAGGCTTTGCGGCAAAAGAAGTAGTGGTGTCTACGCTGGGCGTTTTGTACGACAGCGGCGACGATGAAAGTCTTAGGCAGAATTTGCGAAAGGATAGGGGATTTAGCCCGCTGGTTGCTTTTGCGCTTATGCTGTTCATACTGGTTATTCCGCCGTGCTTGGCAACGCTTGTTACTATTCGGAGCGAGCTTGGCTATAAGTGGCTACTCTTTTCGCTTGCATTCAACCTGTTGCTGGGTTGGCTTCTTGCGTTTGCGGTGTACAACGTAGGTAGCTTTGCAGGATTTGCCACATAGCCTGCATGCGCTGGCCTTTGTCCGGGCGTATTGATGCCGGAGGATATCCATGGCAGACGAGTATGGGTCGTGCGTAGCGTTACAACGCTCGCCGGATATACGGGAACGCATTAGCCGCTCTGGGGCGGATGCTGTTGCGGACTACGAGTTATTGGCGGCGCTTTTAGGTAGTGGTTACCGGAACAAAGATGTTAGGGAGGTGGCCGCGGAGCTGCTCGATCGCTTTGATTTTTCCGGGGGCATCCCAAAGGCACAGACCCTGGCCGAAGTTGCCGGTGTAGGTCCTGCCCGGGCATGCAGGGTGGCCGCAGCTTTGGAGCTTGGTAGGCGTTTTTACGGCCACCGGGGCAGAAAAATAAGCGGCCCGGAAGATGTATGGCAGCTTGTGCGGCACTTCGATGACCGTCAGCGCGAGCGTTTTCTGTGTGTGTGCCTGAACGGGGCGCATGAGGTGAGCGCCGTTCGTGTCATCAGCGTGGGGCTTGCCAACCGTACCATCGTGCACCCGCGCGAGGTGTTCGCCGAAGCGGTTAAGGCACGCGCGTGCGCAATAATCGCCGCACACAATCACCCGTCCGGCCGGCTGGATGCGTCGCCTGAAGACCTGGAAATAAGCGACCGCCTCAAGCAGGCTGCGGACATCATGGGCATACCGCTTCTTGACCACGTGATATTCTCGCAGGACGCCTGGTTAAGCCTGGTGGAGTCCGGCCAGCTTGCCCTACCGCGCTCGGGCTAGGACTTCATTGCAGTGGCTATATCCATTGGGTCTAGGCGGAATGGGCTGCCCGCGCCCTGGCAGAAGCCGTGTTCGCGCAAGAGGTGTATGGACAGGTCGCTGTACACAAGTCGGACGCCGGACAGCTGGTCGTGCACGCTAACGGAGTTTTTGTGGAACAGGCCGTCGTTCCAGGGGCAGGGCAGCATGCCGCGCGCGTCCCCGGTGCTGACTATCCAGCGGCCGTTTACGCCGGTCGGCTCACCCAGGCCCTTTTGGCCCAGGTCCCGCAGGTGTTCCAGAAAATCGGCTGCCTTGTCCGCATCGATATCGAGGCGGCGCATGCTTTCTGCGTCTGCCTCGATGATGTCCGCCAGGCTTCGTGAATCGCTGCCCAGAAAGCCCTGGGCCGTTATATGGCCTGGCCGCATCCGTTCCATCGCGTCCAGGTCTGCCTGCTTGTTCTTCATGGTAGTCCTTTCTCCAGCCGAGGCTAAGTTATGAAAACTTGTCAAAGAAAATGCCGGATTCCGCTATGCCATTGCGTGTCATTACCTGGATGCATGCGTTGATCATGCCCGGGCTGCCGCACAGATAGCCTTCCAGGCTCTTGTCTTTGCCTATGCGGCCCTGGATGTACTTGTCCAGCACTTCGGTAATGAGGCCGGTTTCGCCGTTCCAGTTTTCATCCGCCTTTGGTTCGGACAGGGCTGGCACGAAGTGGAAACGAGGCCACTCGCGCTCCAATGCGCGTAGCTCGTCCAGGTAGAACATGTCCTTACTTGTGCGCGCGCCGAAGAAGTACCAGATTTCCTTTTCCGGATAGGCGTTGCGTTCTTTCATGTCGTAGAACATGGATTTGAACGGCGCCATGCCAGAACCGCCTGCGACGCATATCATGGCTGCCGGAGTGTCGCGAACGCGGAAATCGCCGAAGGCTCCTACAAGCTCAACCTTCTGGC
>JAKQNL010000177.1 GCA_029565815.1 Spirochaetota bacterium
TATCTGATACGCAACGAATCGGACAGGCGCGGACTGGTGTTCATACTGCCAACGCTGGTGCTCAACTTCCGCCGTGAAATTTTCAACACAAGCGCCAGGCTTATACTGGAAAACGCAACGGACGTATTTCCCCTCACCGCATACTGCGAACATCGCGATTGCCTTGCAGACTCCCTGTACACCTACCGCTGGTACAGCTGTGGTGGCCGGGAGTGTCCTGCTCTGTACTTCGATCCGCTTATCATCGTTGGCGGCGACCGGCCCAAGGACGACCCCCGGGAGCCGAACTACTGCACCCGTTGCGGGGAACACCACTACCTGCCGGGCAAGGAGTATACATTCTTCACGCTCAAGCCCCTGGGCGAGGCGGCCTCGCGAGGCCAGCTCAAGCCGCTTATGGCCGAGCTTGCATCGATAGCCGGTGACATGGAACGCAGCCGCCTGTACGCGAGCCTTAAGCGGCTCTACGTGGACTCTCCGGAACCCAGCCCACAAGCCATGGCTGCCTTGGACGTACCCTGCATCGCGGAAAAGGCCCTGTGTTACCTGTTCGCGGAGCAGAACCTCTTGTCCGTCGACCAGCTGCGCTCGTTGTGCCAAGACCTTGGGCTTGACCGCGAATACCTGGCCGCTCGCCTTGCCGACAACCGCCGCCCGGTGGAGCTATAGATGCACCATTCCCGCTTGAGGTGCATTGACAACACGCTCCAAGAGAGCGACAAGCTGTTCACGCTCGGACAATGATAGCTCCTTGAGCAGAATGCCCGCCCGTTTTTTCCGGTAGCTCATGATGCTGTCGGCGATAGTCGCGCCAGCCTGCGCGAGGGCAAGGGGCACTGCCCGTGAATCTTCGGATAGTTCCGGCTTTTTTTCCAGGTATCCAAGTTTTTCTAGCTGTGCCACGGCTACACTTACCGAAGCAGCCGTGATGGCCAGTTGCCTTGCCAGCATACTGGCCGTCACGAACGTCCGTTTTCCGCCATCGTTATACAGAATATCAAGAATACGTATATGGGTAGGGGACAAGCGGTTTTGGAGCGCCGGGGAGTCGGCGCTCTCCATTCTTTTTATCGCGACCAGAATTCTTGCAAAACGCTCCTCTAAGCTCATGCCCCGTATTTTATTGCATTAACCGGACACGCGTCCATGCACTGGCCGCAGTTCAGGCAGTCGCTCTTTGTCACCTTCCACTTTCCACTATCAGCCTTGCGCACCGTCACGGTCGGGCAGGCCGTTTGGCATTTGCCGCAAGCTATGCACGCATCTTCAGAAACGGAAACCTTCAGCCTGCTTGCCCTTGTCGTAACAGACAAGATGCTTCCGTATGGGCACAGGCTTGCATGCCAGAAACTTTCGTGAAAAAACAGCGTTACCAGCACGGAAAGGCCCGTCATGCCCAGTATCGCGTAGCGCTGCAATCCGTTTTTCTGCATGATAAACATTGCCGCGAACAGGATAATGAAGGATACAATGCGGAACAGTGGCTTTTTGGCCACAGCTGGGGCCTTGATCTGCGGAATCTTAAGAGTCCGCTTGAGCCACGATATGCCCCTCAAGAGGGTGCCCATCTGACAGGCCCAGCCGCAGTACCATCGTCCTGCAAAAAAAGACACTACGATTCCCAGGGCAAATACCATCATCCATGCTTGCGTTTTGCCTTTCAGGTAAAGAACGATAAATAGAGCCAAAAACAAAAGCTGGCTAGCGGTTCTGGCAAAGCGGTTAAATTTCATGAGTGCTCCTTTATATTAGTTAGTTTAACTATTTTTATATTTTAGTCAAGCCTCTCTAGTGTGCCGAAGCTTTGGGATAAATATGGCATATCTACTTTTATAGAATACAATTAAAACAATCTTCCAAGGCCTGTTTCAGCTTTTCCCTGTCCTTGGTGCGGGGGTCAAAGCCGCGGCCGCCAGCCCATGCTTCAAGCGACAGAAAAAAATCTGATGGGCCGCCGGCTTTCTTATACAGGCCGGGAAGGAGCGCGCTAAAGTGTCCGCTGTTCGCCACGCCCTCAATCAGCTGGGCCACCCGGGCAAGCCGACTGAGCTCTGCCGGGCCAAGGGTACAGGCGTCAAGGATCTCGTAGGGGCTTGCGCACTGGAAGGTCATGCCCCAAGACCGGGCTGTTTCCACGATGTCCGTACCGGGCAGTCCTTTGAGAAAGCCAAGCTGTACATGGTCGGCTCCGCAGCCCAACACTTCATCAAGCGATAAAGCCACGTCTGAAAGGCTTTCTCCCGGAAGCCCGGCTATCAGGTCGGCGTGCAGGTGCACGGTTCCTAGCCCGGCCAAGCGCCTAATACCCTCCCGTTCGGTTTCCCAGTCGCCCCAGCGCCGCACCAGGGCCCGGGTGCGCTCATGCACGGTCTGCACCCCAAGCTCAAACTGAAACAGGCCCTCGGGCGCGGCGGTAAGCACGCGGTAGTCGTCTTCCTCAAGGAGGGCCGGATGTACTTCGCAGTGGAAGCGCGTACCCAAGTCCGCCCAGGCAAGGATGATGCGCCGCCAGATTTCCCGCGCGCGGGCGGGGTCGGCATTGAAGGTTCGGTCCACGAACTTGACCAGGTAGGGGCCGTTATCGACCACCGCCTTAAGCCGTTCCATAACCTGGTCCACGGACAGCATGGCCAGTTTTTGCTCGCCCCTGGATGACAGGCAGTACGAGCAGGAAAACGGGCAACCCCTGGATGTTTCCAGATACAGGTAGCGCCGCCTAAGATCGTCCCAGTCATGGTCGCGGTAGGGGAAGGGGATGGCGCAAAAATCCATGCTCCAGTCCTCAAGCATGACGGGGCCTGGGACGGAAATCGACCCGTTGCCACCGTCGGGCATGCGGGCACCGGGAAGGGCAAAGCCGTTGGCAGCCAGGCTTTCCATCACGGCCTCGCCAGGGCCGCGCACCACCAGGTCCACGGGGCTTTCAGGGCCCGTCCAGCGCTCGTTATAGGAAGCCTCTGGGCCGCCGGCGAACACCAGGCACTGTGGCAACAGGGCTTTCAGGTCGGCGGCGATGCGGGCGGCAAGCTCGGCGTTCCACAGGTACACCGACAGCCCAAGCGCGTCCGGCTTCAGGATTGCCAGCTCCCGGGCCATGTCAGCCGGCCGACCGTTGATGTCATATTCCTTTAACACCACATGAGCGCGCCTCCACGGACTGAGCTCCGGCAGGCGGGCAAGACCGCGCTCGGCCGCGTCGCGCAGATAGCGCAAGGCCAAGGACGAATGGGTCCAGCGGGCGTTGAACGCCACCATGACCAGGGTCACGAAAGGATTCCGGCCGCCGCGTCCAAAAACGCGTTCAGCGCGCCGGCGCCTTGGAAGGCCGCCTGGAACAGGGTTGGCCCTCCCCCGCCCTTGCCCCCGCAGGTAACGGCCGCGTCCTTGAGCTTCTGGCCAAGGGCAGCCGTCGCGTCTGGGGCGGCCGCCACGGCTTTCAGGTCCGGGATGCATCCGAGTATGGCCAGGCGGCCAAGCTCGGCCAGGGCGCGGGCGGCGGCCGTGGTTTCCTCGAAGGGCCAGTCCAGGCTTGCCTTGACCGGGCCGTCCGGATGCATGGATGATAGCTCCTTTGCCCTGTACGCGGCCAGCCGGGTTTTCAGGAAGCCTGCTTCCAGTTCCAT
>JAKQNL010000205.1 GCA_029565815.1 Spirochaetota bacterium
GGTATTGAACGAACCTTCTATTCTTCTTTTATTGTCGGATTAAAGCTATGAACACCTTACGCTTGAGTTTTGCAAATGCCCCTATCGAGCGTCATGCGCCCGTACAAGAGCTGTTGTCCAGGATGGACGGCGGCTTTTTTCCCATCGACTGTTCCGAAATGGAACAGAGCCTGGCCGCCCTCATCCTTGCAGCAGCCAGCCAGAGCAAAAAAGGCCGCAGGTTTTTGGTCATTGTGCCAAGCGATGCCGAAGCAGACGCCTTTGCATCCGACTGCCGTGCGGCAGGCACGACTGCCATGGTGTTTCCGTGGTGGAAAACCGCTGCATACCGGCCGGTAGAATCCCGCTCCCAGGCATTCGGAGAGCGTGCGGCAGCGCTTGCGGCCATGCTGGACGAGCAGGGGCCCCGCGTCATGGTAGCTGGCCTTCGTGCGGCCATGATACCGCTGCCACCGCGGCAGCTGTTTGAAGCATCGTTGTTTCGCCTGCGTTTAGGCGATACTATAGACACCGGAACGCTTGCGGACAAACTGGTGTCCTGGGGTTACCTGCGGGTGCCGCGCGTAAGCCTGCCGGGCGAGTTTGCCCTGCGCGGCGAGGTGCTGGACCTGTTCATGCCCGGCGATGACGATGCTGTGCGCGTCGTGTTCGGCTACGACACGGTGGAAGAGATACGCCGCTTTGAGCCGGTGTCCCAGGCATCCTCTGGCGATAGGCCTGGCACGCTGCTTGTGCGCCCGTCACGGGAACTGGTGTGGAACGAAACGCTTATAAACCATGCCATAGCTGCCTTGGCTGCTTGCCCCCGATCCGGTGCTGCAAACCACGATGAGCGCATAGCCATGCTTGCACAGGAGCTACAGACACGCGGAGAGTGCCACGGCGAGGAGCTGTTGTTTCCGCTTGCATGGGAACAATCGCACAGCCTGTTTGATTACCTGGAACCGGGTTCGGTAGCCTTACTGTTGGAACGCGAGCGGCTGCATGCGCAAAGCCATGCAGTGCGCCGGGAATACGAGGGCTTGTACCGCAAGGCTCTTATGGACGCGCCCTGTCCGTCGCCAGACTCGATTATGCTTAAGCTGGAATCGGCCATAGAAGCCTGGCCCAGGGCAGTGTCCACCTGGGCGCTTAAAGATGCCGATGCTGGCGAGCGCCTTGCATGCGGTTCGGAGCCACCGCGCTCGTACTTTGGCAACGTAAACTACTTTCGCGAGGAACTGGCCACTATGGCCAAGGCCGGCTACGACATTCACGTGTTCGCCGAAAGCGAACTGCAGGCCGAGCGCATACGATCCTTGCTCAAAGAGTTTAAGCTGTCCGTGCACGACCGCGGCTTGTCCGCAGGCTTTACGCTGCCGGCTGCAAAACTTGCGTTCATCCAGGAAGGCGAGATTTTTGGCCGCAGGAAGCGCGCGCCGCAAAGCCTCAAATCGGCCCGCTCAAAAGTCATCGATACATTCATAGAGCTTAATCCTGGCGACTTTGTGGTGCACCTAAACTACGGCATAGGTCGCTTTACCGGCATCGAGCGCATGAAGGTCATGGGCAACGACCGCGACTATGTGAAAATAGAATACGCCGACGACGAAAACGTGTTCGTTCCCATCGAGCAGGCAAACCTGGTTCAGCGCTATATCGGCAACGAAGGCGACGCTCCAAGGCTGGACCGCCTTGGTTCCAAGTCCTGGGAAAACCGCAAGAGCAAGGTAAAAAAATCCGTAGAGGATTTAGCCGAACGGCTCATACGCATATACAGCCGGCGCAAGCTTGCCAAGGGTTTTGCCTTTCCTGCAGACGGCGAATGGCAGACGGTGTTCGAGGCAGCTTTTCCCTACGACGAGACGCCCGATCAGTTGTCATGCATCGAGGACGTAAAGCGCGACATGGAAAGCGAGCGGCCCATGGACCGCCTGGTGTGCGGCGACGTAGGGTACGGAAAAACCGAGATAGCCATGCGTGCAGCGTTTAAGGCTGTCATGGGCGGCAAACAGGTAGCCTTTTTGGCTCCGACTACCATATTGGCCGAGCAGCACTACGAAAACTGCCAGGAGCGCTTTAGGGGTTTGCCGGTGAGCTTTGGCATGATGTCACGCTTCGTGGACAAAGCCGAACAAAAACGAACGCTCCTGGCCGTGGCCGAGGGCCGGGTGGACGTGCTCATTGGCACCCACCGAATATTGCAAAAAGATATACGCTTTAAGGACCTGGGCCTTTTGGTCGTGGACGAGGAACAGCGCTTTGGCGTAAAGGACAAAGAACGGCTTAAGGAGATGAAGTCCAACGTGGACTGCCTAACGCTTACGGCAACACCCATACCGCGCACCCTGCATATGTCCATGCTTAAGATACGCGACCTGTCGGTGTTGAGCACGCCACCCAACAACCGCCACCCCATACGCACCGTGGTGGATGAGTTCCAGCCGGACCTCATTGCTCAGGCGATACGACAGGAAATAGAACGTGACGGCCAGGTGTTCTACCTGCACAACCGCATCGAGTCGCTGGATGAAATACAGATGTTCCTACAGCGCTTGGTGCCCGAGGCCCTGGTGGAAAGCGCCCACGGACGCATGGACGCAAAAGAGCTAGAGGACATCATGCACCGCTTTGTCCACCGTGGCTTCCATGTCCTTTTGTCCACCACGATTATAGAAAACGGCATAGACATACC
>JAKQNL010000211.1 GCA_029565815.1 Spirochaetota bacterium
TGAACGACGGCGAGGTGGTGAGCATTAGCCCAACCGAGTTCCATATTTCCGACAGCTCAGATCGGGCCGTGGATCCGACGGTGGACGAGATCGCGTGGGAACTGGACTCCATCGAGCGCGAAGGTTTTTCTTCATACATGGAAAAAGAAATTTTCGAGCAACCGGATTCGATAAACCGTGCGATCAGCGGGCGCATGGATTACGACGCAGGCAGTTCCAAATTAGGCGGGCTTAACCTTACCCGAAAGGAACTCCATGCGATAGAGCGCATCCGGGTAATAGCCGCCGGTACCAGCTGGCACGCCGGCCTGGTTGGCTGTCAGCTGTTTGAGTCGGTATCGCGAATTCCTGCGGCCGCAGAGCTTGCAAGCGAGCTGCGCTACCGCAATCCGGTGCTGGAAAACGGCACCCTGCATTTCGCGGTTTCCCAGTCCGGCGAAACGGCCGATACCCTGTTTGCTATGCGGGAAATCAAGCGCCGCGGCGGAACGGTCTTGGGCATCTGCAATGTGGTTGGATCCACTATCGCGCGCGAAAGCGACGGCGGCATCTATGTGCATTCCGGTCCAGAGATCGCGGTTGCGTCCACCAAGGCTTTTACCAGCCAGCTGGCTGCTTTTTACCTGTTGGCACTGGATTTCGCGCGCATGCACGACATGTCCCACCATGAGGGCAATCGCTTCCTCGATGCACTGTCTGGCGTTCCGGATCTGGTTAAGGAAACATTGACGGTACGCAACAAGGTGCAAGCGCTTGCAAAGCGCTATTGTAAGGCGCACAGCTTTTTGTTCCTTGGCCGCGGGCTTTTGCAGCCCATAGCTTTGGAAGGGGCTCTTAAACTGAAGGAAATATCCTATATCCATGCCGAAGGCTATGCCGCAGGCGAGATCAAGCACGGCCCCATAGCTTTAATCAGCCCGGAAACGCCTTCGGTGTTCCTGGTGCCCAACGATCACCTGCGTGAAAAAACATTAAGCGGCATGCGCGAGGTAAAAGCCAGGGGCGGGCCTATCATCGCAGTGGCCGAAGCAGGCGACCGTGAGGTAGAGTCGGTAGCCGACGACTTCATTCCCATCCCGCGCACGGATAGCCGTTTCCAGCCCTTTGCGATGGTATTGCCCTTGCAGCTGTTCGCATATTTTTGCGCTCTTGAGCTTGGGCGCGACGTGGACATGCCGCGCAATTTGGCAAAAAGCGTTACGGTAGAATAACACGATGCCTACGGAGCCGGTTTTCTGATATTCCCTAAAACCGGCGCCGTTTTACAGCGACTCCATGAGTTTTTCGTAAAACATACAGCATCGGCGAACGTTTTCCACGCTGATTTTTTCGTTAGGTCCATGGATCCCGCCTAGGTCGCTTCGCTCCTGGCTTATCGGGCTAAAGCGGTACATTGCCTTGGCCACATCCCGGTAATGCTTGGTGTCGGTAGCGGCCATGAACAAAAACGGAACGCATATAGCTTCCGGGTGAGCCTCGTCCACGGCATGCCGTATCGCCCGGTATCCTTCATGGTCTATTGAGGACTCGGGCAATGCTTCGTTCGCGTGACCGTGATGGGCAAAGCCGGCCCTGGCCCCGTGGCGGGCTACCTGGCGCTCGATGCGCTCCAAAGCCTGGCGGACGCTGGTACCCGGAAGGATGCGCACATTGAACACAGCCCGCGCTTTGTGGGGCAGCACGTTTTCCCGCACGGATCCGGACAGCATGGTGGCTGCGGCCGTCGTACGGACAAGCGCGTTGGTTCCCGGCGACCGGGACAATGCATGGCGTACCATAGGCCATGTTATAAACAGATTGCTAAAAAGCCATCGATACGGGAAGCTAACGTACGGGCGCAGGCTGCTAAGGAATCCGGCCAGGGTGTAGGTTATCCGTGCTGGAAAGGGGTGGTCTTCCACCGCCCGCACTGCTTTAGCGACCACGCCGGATGCAGTGTGCCGCGGCGGCATGGCTGCGTGTCCCGATTCTCCGTCGGCTTCTACCGCCACGTCCACGTAGCCTTTTTCCGAAATACCTACCAGCGCGACGGGCCGCTTTACAAAGCCAATGATGCCGCGCGCAACCGGTCCGCCTTCGTCCAGAAGAAACGAGGCGCTGATTCCCCGCTCTTGCAGGAGCGCTGCGATGGACCGAGCGCCATCTAAACCGCCGGTTTCCTCGTCGCCGCCGAAGGCGAAATACAGCGAGCGCTTAGGCGTAAAGCCCTTGGTCAACAAACGTTCAGCCGATTCCATGATGGCCACAAGCGTTACTTTTGTGTCCTGCGATCCGCGCCCGAGCACAAAGCCGTCCACTATGTCGCCGGAAAAAGGCCCAAAGTTCCAGCCTGCTTCGTCGCCGGGCGGAACCACGTCATAGTGCGCGCATAAAATTACCGGATCCAGTGCGCCGTCGCTGCCCGGCCATTCGATTAGAATGGCACGGGGACCCGCGAAAGTCCATAAGAGCCTGGCTGCGGCAAGCGGAAACATGCGCATAAGCTCTGTTTTGACGGACGCAAACGCATCATCGTTTTCTTCCGCATGGCTAAAGTGCGAGACAGTCTGAATGCGAACAAGGCGGCCAAGTTTGTGTTCCGCGCCAGCATACGCCAGTAGTGTCGTAGCTTCGAGACTGTACGGCGGCGTGGGCCTTGGGCAGGCAAGCGCACGCACTATGGAATACGCTACTACTAGAACGAGCGATGTAAAGGCAAACAGCACGAGGGGGCTGTTCAAGGCTTAGCCTCGCCGCAGCATGGTTTTCCCGGTAAGCCTGACACAGTAATGCCTTCATCGGTATTTTCTATGATCTCGAATTCGACGCGGTTCCTGCCGGCGTTTTTTGCCCGGTACATTGCCTTGTCAACGCGGGTGGTCAGGGAATCCAGATCGTCGCCTTCGCACAGGCTGGCGCAGCCGAAACTGGCGGTAAATGTAAGGCTTTGCCCGTCCGGAAGCGGAATGGGCTCGGATTCGAAATACTTTCTGGTGCGTTCGGCGACAACCAGCGTGCCATCAAGCCCGGTGCACGGCAATATGATGATAAATTCTTCACCGCCAAAACGGGCCAGGTAGTCGTTGGAGCGCAAGGATGTGGAGCAGCGCCGTACCGCTTCCTTAAGCACCAGGTCGCCTACGACATGGCCGTGGCGGTCGTTCACCTGTTTGAATTTATCCAGGTCAAACAATATGATGCCAAGCTTCCCGCAGTAGCGCCTGACCCGTTGAAGCTCGGAAGCGAACACTTCCATGAACCGTCGGCGGTTAAGCGCGCCGGTAAGCGGGTCTGTTCCGGCCATGCTTTTAAGCTCGGAGAACAGCCGGGCGTTTTCCAGTGCGACGCCTGCGTATGCCGAAAGTGCTTTTATAATCTCCAGGTGGTGGGCTTGGTATACCTCGGCAGCCCTGCTCTGCACGGAGATCAGGCCTATGGTCCGGTCTTTTACCCGGACCGGATAATAGATAAGCGCGCGGATGGGAGCTTTGGAAACCTTGCCGGCGGTTCGCGGCTTTTTAACGTATTTTTTCGCATCGAGTTCCAGGTCGCTGATAAGGATGGGCTCTGAGCTGCGTGCGCAAATGCCACCTAAGCTTCCGTCCGCATCCGCAGGCAGGGTGAACGGCTCGACGCGCTGGGTATCTTCGACAAAATAGCGGAAATCCAGCGTCATCGCCTGGTCGTCGTACAGCGCAAGGCCGAACACATCCATCGCCATGAGCGCAGAAATTCTTTCGTAAAGGATTTTTCCCACCGACTCTATGTCCACCGACCCGGCAAGGGCCATGCCGATTTCCGACAGTATGGACAAGCGCTTGAGTTCCTCGCGGTACGCTGCGCTTTGCACTGATTCGCGCTCCGCCTTGAACGTCGCCGCCTGGTTGGCTACCTTGTCTCCGAACAGGGAGCGTTCCATTTTGGATGCTTCGTCTGCGTACTTGTATGCTTCTTCCCAGCGTTCGCGCTTTGCCTTTACCAGGGCAAGCTCCGACAACGCATTTGCGGCCAGTATCTGCATGCCTGCGCTTCTGGACAGATCGACTGCATCCGCTAAGCTTTGCTCGGCTTCATCGATTCTGCCTATCGCAAAAAGTATTTTTGCCCTGGCCATGCCGTGTTCCGCCATGAGCCGCTTGTTGCCCAGCTTTTTTGCAAGGGCAAGGCTTTCGTCGTAGCGCAGCACTGCCGATTCATGCTGGCCTTGGCGTTCCACGATTGCTGCATATTTGCCCATGACGTCCGCTTCGGTTATCTCGAACTTATTATCGCGGCAAATTTTCAGGGCCTTAGCGATAAGCTCTTCTGCTTCGTTTATCCGCTCCAGCTCGGTGTATGCGATTGCAAGGTGGGACTGGTGGATGGGCAGGTTATGGATGGCCGCAAACGATGAATTTGTCGCCGATTCCAAACACAACGCAGCCTCGTTCCAGTCATGCAGGTCCAGGTATACCAAGCCGAGGTTTGTGTTGATGGTTGATATAAGCTCATCCCAGCCAAGGCTTTCCGCCATAGCCATGGCGCGCTTCAGAATTTCCAGGGCTCGGTCTAAAAGGCCTATGTAGCGGTACACAACGCCCAAGCCATTGAGCGCCCGTATGGCTCCCCTCTTTTCGCCGTGGGACTCGAACGCGGCTATGGCGCTGCGCAGCTCGGCGGCGCCGCGTTGTTCTTCCCCACGCTTGATATACTGCCAGGCACGTATCACTTTTGCCCAGTTGGAGCCAACCTGAAAGCCCCGGTCGTCAACCATACTTTCTAGCTCGGCAATGACGCTCTGTGACAATGCCGGATCCGATTCTATATGGAGCAATCCTGCGTCCGCCCACAGTCTCGCTCGTTCGGAAACCGTGGCCGGGCTGTTCGCTGCTATGTTTGCGCGTATCGTTTCCAAGGATGCTGTTTGGTTCATGGACACAGTATACGCCATCAAAAGCATTGGGGCAATTTATACTAGAATTGCCTGTAGTTTTTTATCCAGCGATTGTGCCATACTTTTGAACATGAGGCGTTTTGCATGTTTATTCGCCGCCTGCGTAATGCCGGCGCTTGCCCTGTTCGCCCAAGAAGGGTGGATTGGAACCTGGAATGGGGCCCTTGTATTGAGCGAAGGTACCATGGAATTTTCCCTAACTGTCGGATCTAGCGGAGCTCTTCTGGATTTGCCCAGCCAGAACCTGTATGGCTATCCGAGTGCAGTGCTCAATCTGTCCTCCGATACGCTGCAAGCCGCGTGGCTGTTTGGCGGCGGCCAGTTTTTGCTTACTGCGTCCAAAGACTCAGGCGGCGCATCCGGCCGCTATGGCCAGGGCGGGGCAAGCGGCACATTCACCATGTCCAGGTTGGGGACATCACGGCGAGCAGGATCTGATCTTTCATTTACTGCGGCCGACGGGGCGATCCTACCCGGCACGCTGCTTGTTCCGCCGCTAGCTTCCGGCGGGACAAAACCCCCGCTCCTCATACTCCACGCGGCTCTTGGCTATGCAGACAGGGACGGAAACAGTTACAGCATAGCCGGCCGCAACGATGCGCTGTCGCAGCTTGCATCCGCCCTCGCTTCGCTTGGGGTAGCCAGTTACCGTTACGACAAACGCGGTTCTGGCATGGCTAGCTGGCTGGTAGCCAAGGAGTCCGATTCCCGCTTTACGCCCTGGGTAGAGGATTTATCAGCTTGCATAGATTTTTTTGCTCGCGATGGCCGCTTTAGCTCAGTGTGGGTGCTGGGCATGAACGACGGCGCCCTGGTTGCTGCACAGGCAGCGCTTGCAAGCAGGTTGGAATCCGGACTCATTATCGCATGCGCGTCGGCAGACAGCCCGCGGGATGCGTACGAAGAAGCGGTTGCAAGCGCGCCGGCGGAACAGCAGGCGGAGGGCCAGGCTATCCTTGCCGCTTTGAACTCCGGCAGGATCGTTTCGTCGCCGTCTGCATTTTACGCGGTGGCTTTTCGGGAGAGCCTCCAGCCGTATCTGGCCGACGCGTTCAAGTACGATCTGGAAACACAGCTGCGGGCGTACACAGGCTCGGTGTTGATCATCCAGGGCGACCGAGACATGCAGGCAACCTTTTCCGATTTTACCGCTTTGGGAAACGCAAAGCCCGACGCCATCGGGGCAGTTGTTCCGCTTATGAACCATGTGCTAAAAACAGTGCCGCCCAATGTGGACCTAAATAATCTTGCGTTTTCCGACCCGTCGTTTCCGCTAGCGGATGGCCTTGCACAGCTCATAGCCCATACGCTTGGGCTTGATGTTGCCGTGCCCTTCTAGGGCAGGAATGGGCCGGCAAGCATAGCGAACAGCGTTTCCAGGTCGTTTGCGCTTAAACGCATGCCGCTTAGGCTTACGGTTCTGTCTGCCGTGGCCCATCGGGCATGTGCCATGATAGTCCCGGCACTGTCCGGCCATACAAAGCGGCTTAAGCCGAGCACCAAAAGCCTACACAGACTCTGGTACAGGTTTGCGCTGGTATCGCTATCAAAGTGAAACCTGATGGCCGCATCGTAATCGCTAGAGCTGACGGAAGCCGAGAGCATGATGCTTTCAAGCGGAAGCGATTCCCAGTTTACAGGAACAAGGGACCCAATAATTTCGGCCGGCCGCGCCAGGTACAGTGCGACATCCGCTTTCCAGCTATCCATAAGCGCATACGGAATGGGATTGATGCCAGGACTCCTAGCCGCTTGGGCCATGCCATCCAGCTCAGCATTTGCAAAGAGGGCAAGCTGCCTGCCTGCAAAGGCTATATGCATGGGGCCATGAGTCTGAGCCCAGCCCGTTGTGGCGCGAGTCCAACCGGCTTTTTTGGTAAACAATGCTCCGGCAAACGCAGACGGAAACGAGCCGCGCGCAACGCCGTACACGACAGGGTTTTCCGTATCCACAGCGCTTGCGGCAAGCACGCTGCGACTCACTCGTTCTGTAAGCGTGGACGCGCCTTCTGCTTGTAGCCCAAGGAGCAGGGCAAGCCGAGCGCTTAGTTCCGCGTTCAAAGCCAGGTACAGCGGTGCATCGACGGGCAAAAGCCGCTCCATCTCCACAGCGCTGAGCTCATGCACGCCACTTGCGCATGACAGCACAGCCAGGTGAAAGCATAGAACCACCGTTGTACACAGTATGCCGGCTGTGCGGTATCGACGCGTCATAGAAGCCCCTTTTTTGCCAAAGCTGCCTGGGCTCGAGATCGGAATTCCCGTGCCGCACAATTCCAGTGGTATAGCTCGCTGTTGAGGAATGAAGAACCAAGACTATAGCTTTGCTCCATGCCTCCATGCATAGCTTTAGATAGCTCCGCCTTGGCCCATACGAGTTTGTCAAAATGGCGTACATCACGAAGCGCATGCATGTCCGACGGAAGGCCGGCCTGGCTGCGCCACAAGCCCGGCTCCCAGGGTTCTATGCCGTAGCGTATTGTGTAATCTGCAAGTCTTCCCTGCCGCGATGCGCTTGCCCAGATAGATGAAAGCCCATCCACTACCAGTTCCTGGTCGGAAAAGCTCTTGCCCGAATACACGCACAGGTAGCGGTACAGCTTGCTTGCTGCAATACAAAAGCGATGGCGGTTGTTCACGTTGCGTAATTCCGGCAACAGGCGGCTGTCTGTCCAGCTTCGGTCCGGTTCATCCGGGTGGCCCAGCGCATGGAGGTGGGCTACCGGAGGAAGGCCGGCAGGTGCGTCATCGAG
>JAKQNL010000254.1 GCA_029565815.1 Spirochaetota bacterium
GCAGCCAGATGGACCTGCAAGGGCTAAGAGCTCGCCCTGCGCGAGCTCTAGGCTCACCAAAAGATCCAGGCTTGGCCAGGTTTTCCGTATCGATGCTAATTCAAGCACGGCCATCGCGAATGTCCTTCCTAAGGAATACCAATGATGACAAAAGAGCAAGCACTACAGCCATAGCGCATGCTTCGTTAAATCGATAGGAACCCGCCAGTCGGTACAGCCGTAGGGCTAGCGTCTCAAAGCCTGGCACTGGCGATACGATGAGCGCATTTGCATCCCCTGCGCTTATTGCAAAGGAAAATGCGAAGCCCGATACCAGTGCAGGCATGGCCAGGGGCAGGCGCACCCTCAAGGCTGTCTGCCATCGGCTGGAACCTAGGCTCTGGGCAGCTTGCGCAAAGCGTTCGTCGGAGCTTCCAATCGAAGCCTGTACCGATCGCAGCACAAAGGGGTAGGCGGATACTGCCTGCACGATGGCTATGGCAAAAGGGCTTGCTCCGCCAAGGATAGTTGACCAGCCCCATGCAAGGGCAACGCCCGATACGGCCAGCGGCAGCATGGGTAAAACCCTGGCCCATACCGAATTTCCGTGCCGCTTTAGGGCAAGCGAAAGGCTAAAACCCATGGCGGTAGCGATAGTAGCGCTTGCTAGGCCCAACCACAGGCTGTTCCACAGCGATGTCCAAAACGCTTGGCTGGTAAACAGTTTCGTGTAATTTCCTAAACCGACAGATGCAGCTCCAGAGCCTCGGGAACTAACCATGAAGGACTCGATTACCACCGACGCCAAAGGGCCTAGAAACGTGATTGCAAGAACGAGCGCATAGAAAAGCGCAAGCGCGATTTCGGCACGGTTGCGGAATGCACGAGCGCTTCGTTTGGCGCTTACAGCGCTCTGGCTAACCAAACGCTGTTTGCCCGAACGGTTTTCAAGCCACGCGTACGCAGAGAGCATCAGAACGGCGACGGCGGTTTCAACGAGCGCATAAGCGCCTGCTAGGCTCTTGTCCAAATCGACACGGGCTGCCCGGTACAGCTCCACTTCCGGCGTGCTCATGCCCGGAGGTCCGAACAGCAGCACGATGACAAAACTAAAAAAACACATGATGAACACGAGTGACAGCGCAGCTCCGATTGCAGGCATAATAGACGGTAGCGTTACAGTGCTAAACACTCTAATTCGGCTTGCTCCCAGGGTTCTTGCTGCATCTTCCTGGTCCTTGGGAACCGATGACAATGCATCGGCGACCATGCGCATGACAACGGGAAAATTGTAAAAACCGTGGGCGGCAATTACGCCGGCTTTGGAATACAGAAAGCGCACCGGACCCTGCTCAGAACCGCTTATGGCCAGGAAGGCTCGGTTTAGGTAACCTGCGTTGCCATACCACAGGGCAAAACCTATAGCTATGATAAGGGGCGGAATACAGAACGGTACCGCCGACAGCGCTGATAAAAGAGTTTTGCCCGGAAAGCGCCTTCGTGCCAAAAGCCATGCACCGGGCAAGCCCACAGCCAGGGCAAGGATAGCGCTTGCAAAAGCCTGAGACAAACCGTAGCCGAAGGAACGCATGAAGCGAGGCTCGGCTAGGGCTTTTCCAAGATTGGCAAGCGCACCTGCTTTGGAAAATAGTGGCGCAAATGCAGCAAGGAGAGGAAGGACGACAAGCGCGGCGAGGGCCGGGAACAGTACGGCCCACCGTGCTTGTATACGCTTCCCAAGCGGAATCATCTGCCGCCCAGGGCATCCAAGGCCGACTCGACCGATCCAGCCAGCTGTGCCGGATCCTGCTTTATAAGTGTAGTCGGCTTGGGCGCCCACTGGTACGAAGCCGGCAATGCTCGCTCTACAACCGGGTACATCCAGTTGGTGAGCGGTATCGCGTCCTGAAACGCGTCGGACAGGATAAAATCCATAAAAGCCTCTGCAGCCTTGCGGTGCGGTGCGCCTTTAAGGATACCCACTCCTTCTATCTGTATGGGGTGGCCCTCGGCGAATATGAGGGCTTTGTAGCGGCCTCCGGTTTCATACTCGGCATGGTAGGCGGGACTTGTGGTATATGACAGCACAAGGGGTGCCTCGCCTTTAGTGAATAATCCATAACCCATGTCCCAGCCGGGAGCCATAGTAAGCACCGACGGAGCCAAGCGCTTCCAGTAATCCGCCATTTGCTCGCCGTACACGGCTTTAGTCCAGGCAAGAAAACCAAGACCCGGTGTGCTGGTGCGCGGATCCATGAGTATGAGCTTCTTTGCAAACTCCGGCTTGGTAAGATCCTCAAGGCTTGCAGGCGGATTAGCCAGTTTATCGCTATCCCAGATAATCGCAAAAGCTCCCCAGTCGTAGGGAGTTAGATGCCATTGTGCATCGAGCACCTTGTCTGAACTAACCGTTTCCCAGCCTTTGGGCTTGTACGCTCGCAGTATGCCGGAATCCACGGCGCGCTGCGCCAGGTTATTGTCTACGCCAAGGATTATGTCTGCCTGCGGATTATCTCTTTCGTCCACAGCGCGGGACAACACCTGGCCGCCGTCGCCAATGGCCACGAGCTGCACCGAAATGCCCGTGGCATCCTCGAATGCCTTTGCAACAACAGGGCCGGTTCCCCATTCGGAAGCAAAAGAATCGTAGCAGTAGATGATGAGCATGTCGTCCAGGGGTTTTTCGCACGATGCGAAAACAAACAGTGCACAGAGTGCTGTAACGATGGCGAACAATGCCATCCTGTGATGGGTAGGAGTATGCATAAAGCTCCCTCCGCCGGTATTATCCGGTTCAGGTTCATCGGGTCTGTTCTCAGACGGTTCCAGTGCGGCAACCCATCCAACGGAAGGGCTCTATGCCGCCGGATTACGCCACCCCGGCACGCGCATAGTAGCTCTCGCGGGAACAAGGGTCAAGCATCCTTAGTGTTACGAAGCTTTGGGATGAATAGA
>JAKQNL010000262.1 GCA_029565815.1 Spirochaetota bacterium
GAAAGCCAGCCCTGTCGATGAAAGCAGCACAAAAGCGCTTAGTATCGCGGTATGTGGTCGCTGCATGATAGTTCCCCCCTTGTTCAGTCCATCAGGGGACCTCTGAAAACTGCAGTTTTAAGAGGTCTTCCTTACAAAACACAGTGTTTTTGGTCAAAAACACAAGGGAACCTTAAAAACCATAGGGTTTTTAGAGGTTCTCATTAATTATAGCGTAAACATAGCGCATAAACCTAGTATTGAACACGGAGGACAAGGGTTTTTTCGCCCTTGCCCTGCTTTGCCCCCCCGCGCTACTGTGGCTCTTATGGCTCGAGCCTATTTACATGTGGATGACGACATAGCAGCCTCGGCGACCAGTCCGGGGCCATCTGCGCTTGCTGTTATCCGGGTGGCCGGTCCATCTTCCGTACGCCGCCTTGCAAGCGTGTTTTCCCGGCCCAAGGCTTTGTCTACGTTGCCTGGCTACCAAGCATTGTACGGCCATATACGAAAAGCGGGCGCACAACGTGTAGACCAGGTGGTGGTTCTGGTTTTCCGAGCTCCTGCAAGCTACACGGGACAAGATGGGGCGGATATCATGTGCCACGGCGGCAGTGCCGGTATCGATCTGATCATGGCTACGCTTGTCGATGCAGGCTTCCGACGCGCCCTGCCCGGCGAGTTTACGTTTCGCGCGTTCATGAACGGCAAACTAGATTTAGCCAAGGCGGAAGCGGTACACGAACTGATACAGGCCCGAACGGAAGCAGCCCATGACGACGCTCTGACCCGCCTGTCCGGTGGTCTGTCCGATGAGCTTGCGCGTGCAAAAACCCGGCTTACCAAGGCGGCGGCTGCATGCGCGCTAGGCCTGGACTACGGCGATGACGAAGTTCCGGATGCGCTTAGGAATAGCCTGGGAGAGCTTACGGACCTCGCAGAGTCGCTGGAAAACCTTGCGGCCAGCTGGCGGGTTGGCAGGCTCCTGCGCGACGGGGCCCTTGTGGTGCTCGCAGGCGGAACCAATGCAGGCAAGTCATCATTGTATAACCGGCTGCTAAAAGAAGAGCGTGCCATAGTCAGCGATGTGCACGGCACTACCCGGGACAGCCTGGAAGCCCAGCTGGATCTGGACGGTATCCCGGTTCGGCTTGTGGATACCGCCGGCATGCGTGATTCGTCAGACCCGGTGGAGCAAGAAGGCGTGCGCCGATCGCGGCTTCAGGCAGACGGTGCGGATTTGCTGTTGTACGTCGTCGATGCGGTCCTTGGCTTACATGAACAGGACAAAACTTTTTTGCACGGCCGAGAGCGCGTGCTTATGGTGTGGAACAAGGTGGACGATGCATCTGCAAAGCCTACTCCCGATGGCTGGATTCCGGTTTCTGCAAAAACTGGTGCAGGGGAACGGCAGCTTGCTCTGGCGATAGCCGAGGCTATACGTGGCCCGGATGCGTCCGCCGCTATGGGAAGCCTTAGGGTGTCTACTGCCAGGCAGGCCGACGCCCTTGCGCGGACGGCTGCAGCATGCAGGTCTGCTCTGCGCGCAGCAGCTGCGGGGCACGCCCTTGATATGGTATCGCTGGATTTGGCCGAAGCCATGGCTGCCCTGGGCGAACTGACCGGCGAAACCGCGCCTGACGACGTGCTCGATGCCATGTTCTCCGGCTTTTGTGTGGGTAAATAATGGATTACGACTGTATTGTAGTAGGCGGCGGCCATGCAGGCATAGAAGCGGCCCTTGCAGCTGCCAGGCTAGGTTGCTCAACCATGCTCATAACCCAGAGCCCCGATGCGATCGGGCGTATGTCCTGTAATCCGGCCATCGGCGGATTATCAAAAGGTAACCTGGTTCGCGAGCTGGACGCTCTGGGCGGGCAGATGGCCCATATCATAGACGGCTGTACCATCCAGTGGCGCCTCCTTAACCGCTCGCGGGGGCCGGCCGTTCAGGCGCCTCGTGCGCAGGCGGACAAAGCGCGCTACGCAGAATTGGCCAGAAAGGCCGTGGAAGAACAGAGCGGGCTGTGCGTGTTCATGGATACGGTAACGGACATCCTTACGGATGCAGCCGGGGCTAGGGTAGCCGGGGTTGTTACGGCTCGGGGCAATCGCATAAGCGCCCGGACCGTGGTTATTGCAACGGGAACGTTCTTAGAAGGCACCGTGTACATAGGCTCGTGGAAGGCTCGCGAAGGCAGGTTGGGCGAAGAGGCAGCCCTTGGCCTTGGTTCTGCGCTGCGAGCGCGGGGTTTTCCCATGGGCCGCATGAAAACTGGCACGCCCGCTCGCATTAAAGCCGGCAGCGTGGACCTACAAGCCTTGGAAGAACACCGCGGCGAGCCTGATGCTTTTCCGTTTTCCTTTATGGCGGATACTGCGGACGTTTTGGACATAGCCTGCCACATAACCTACACGAACGATCGCACCCACGAGATTATCCGGCAGAACCTTGGATTATCCCCCTTGTACTCCGGCGAAATTACCGGATTGGGTCCGCGCTACTGCCCCAGTATAGAAGACAAGGTGGTCAAGTTCCCGCACAGGGACAGGCACCAGATATTTGTAGAGCCCGAAGGTATACAGACTGACGAGCTGTACTTAAACGGTCTGTCTTCGTCCTTGCCGGAGGATGTCCAGTTAGCCTTTATTCGCACCATGGATGGCTTTTCCGGCGCGCACATGGTACGGCCGGGTTACGCGGTTGAGTACGATTACTGCGATCCTAAAGATTTGTACGCAAGCCTGGAAAGTAAGCGTATGGCCGGCTTGTTCATGGCCGGGCAAACCAACGGAACTTCCGGCTACGAGGAAGCGGCTGCCCAGGGTATACTTGCCGGTATCAACGCCGCCATGTGTGTACACAAGCGAGAGCCGCTTATCCTGTCCCGTTCGGAGTCATACATGGGCGTGCTGGTGGATGATCTTGTGACCATGGGCACCAAGGAACCGTACCGCATGTTCACAAGCAGGGCGGAGCGCAGGCTGTCCTTGCGCCAGGACACGGCCGACCGCCGCTTAACCCCGCTTGGCGCCAGTGTCGGCCTGGCCGGCCCGGAGCGGCTTGAGCGGCTTACGCGCAAGCTGGCTGGTTTGGATTCCATCCAGGAGCTGGTGCGCGCCCGCAGGCTTACGCGGGACGATAGCTCGCTGTTTCCCGATATTGCTGGCCATGTTGGGGAAAGCCTGGCTCTTGCGTACCGCGATCCTAAGTTGGCCAACCTGGACGCAAGCACATTGCTTCCAGAGCTGAACGGTTTTCCTGCAGAGTTGATACGCGGCGTTGTGCTGGATCTGCGCTATGCTGGTTATGTGGAGCGCGAGGATCGTCTGTCCTCACGCTTGTCTAAACTGGACGGCATGCGCATACCGGCCAATTTTGACTATGGCTCGCTTATTGGCCTTTCTACCGAGGCGGTGGAAAAACTGCGGGCTGCCCGGCCCCTTACCATAGGGCAAGCTGGGCGCGTGAACGGAGTGCGGCAGGCGGATGCAGCGCTCTTGGCCCTGCATCTGGGAAGCAAACCTACTAGTCCCGCTTGATGCCGCAGAGCTGGGCCAAATCTACCTTTGCCCGGTCTAGGGCATCTTGGTACTGGGCCTTCATCTGACCAACATTCTGTTTGTAAAATGCCGCAAAGTCCGGGTCGTTCATGGGATCCAGGCGAATAGGCCGACCCATGCGCGCAGACATTTCCTGTTCCTTCTGCTTGAGCCTGGGCGCGTACTGCTTGCGTATGGCTTCGTCCACTTTCTTCGCATCGTCCAGATACTGGCCCAAAAAGCCGCCCAGCTGGTCAAACAGGTCCTGTATTTTTTTTTCGCCAAATGGAGCTGTATTGAGCGCTCTTAGGCCTGCGGCTACGGGTGCGAGCTCTTTGGCCGGTTCGGCCAGCGCGCTTGACGGCAACTGAAGCCGGGCAACGAATACATCAAATGCACCGGCGCGGGCTGCGTCTTTTTTTTCTTTGGCTATGCCGGCTAGGCGTTTTGCAAAATCCACGCTTTCCGGTTCTTCAAGGAATTCGCCGGCCAGGCGCATGCCTTCCTGCCGGGCCGCAAGGACTGCGGCTGCTTTCGGATCCGCTTTCAGATCCTTGGTTCTTTCCATGGCTATTTCTAGCGCGCTCTTAATGGGCATGTTCGTCTCCCCCGGGAACCGCAAGCCTGCCTTCAAGCGGATTTGCTTTGGGCTGGGTTTTCAGGTCCTTGGCCATGATGATAATTTTATCCGCTATGGACAGTAGCACAACCGCTCCGACTATCCACTCGGACACGGTATACACAAGCCGCGGCAGGTCGCTTACAAAACGCAAGAGCTCCAAGGCGTACAGCACCATGGTGCATGCAACGGTTGCTTTGCCCATGAAGCTGGTTCGTGGAGTTACGCGCTTTTTAACCGCCAGTATCACAAGTATCATGATGGCCTGGCTAACGAGGCGTATGCTTAGTACTGCAAAAAACCACAGCGGAACCAGCTTAAAGTAATAATACGCGATGGAAATGACAAACAGGAGCGTGTAGTCGCTGGCGGAGTCCATCATTTTGCCTACGCGGGTCTTGTCGCCGGTGGCTCGGGATATCCATCCGTCCAGAAAATCGGTTGCGAATACAGCTGCAACCAGCGCGACCAGCGGGTAGCGTATGGGATAATCTTTACTGGCGAAAATGATGATCATAATGGTAGGCAGGGTGCTGATGCGGAATAACGTTACCAGGTTTGCAGGGTTGATCCGCCATAAGCGCTCGCCGCTCGGGTCGCGCACAAAATCGTTTCGGAACAGAAACAGCATCGTAAGAAGTACCGCGTGAAAGCCGGCCGAGCTGATGGTAAACCACAGTGCATAGCTTCTGAAAAAGCCAAACGCAAGCGCGTAGGCCGCGAAAATAGCAGCCTGCACAAGCTGCAAAATACCTATGGTGATGAACATGGATTTGACAAGGCTTGCCTGTCTCTCGGTTTCGCGGCTGTTGTCGATGGTTTCGTTCACGGCTGGCATACGCATCCTTGCCGGGACGGATTGCAGGCCGTTCCCGTTTGCGGATGATACAACTTGACAGGGGCGCTGTCAAATATCCATACTCTGGGCATGAATTTAGCCAATGCACTTACCGCCAGCCGCCTTGTACTGGCCCCTTTGTTTTTCGCCATCTACCTGTGGGGGCAAGCTGTCGGTCTATCCGATGCGGCCGTCGCGATTCTTTTGATAATCCTGTTTGCGGTCATGGAACTGAGTGACTTGTTCGATGGCATGGCCGCCCGCTCATCCAAAACCGTCAGCGCGTTTGGCAAGCTGTTCGATCCCTTCGCCGACGTTGTTGCCCGACTTACCTATTTTCTGTGCTTTGCCCATGCTGGCATCATGCCGCTGTGGATGCTCCTGGTCATATTGAACCGCGAGTTTGGCATACTGTTTTTGCGCCAGCTTATGGCGGTGAAGGGCGTAGCCATGGGCGCGCGCCCGGGTGGCAAGACCAAGGCCGTTTTGTATGCAAGCGCCGGTGGTCTGTCGCTGTTGTATCTAGCGCTGCCAGCTTTTGGTTTTGCGCTGCCATCGTGGGCGCTCGTGGCGGTACGCCTGGTGTATGCTTTGGCTGTAGCGCTGTCTGTCGGCTCCTTCATCGACTACATCATCCAGTTCCGCAAGCTGAACGCATCAAAGTAGTCGCGTGAAACCCATAGCCGAACTCTCGGCGCACGAAGCAGGCGCAATCCGCTTTGTGCTGTTCGACATAGACGATACCATCACCGAAGACGGCCTCCTTTTGCGGCAGTCCTACAATGCCCTGTGGGATCTGCGCCAGGCGGGTATATGCGCGATCCCGGTAACCGGTCGGCCTGCAGGCTGGTGCGATTTGATAGCTCGGCAGTGGCCGGTGAGCGGCGTTGTTGGTGAGAATGGTGCATTTGCCCTGTATATGGAAGAAGGCAAGCTTAAACGGCTGTTGCACCCCAAGGCTCCGGAACCAAGCGCAACTCGTACAAAGCTAACGGAACTGAAACGAGCTGCGCTTGAAGCGTTTCCTGGCTTACGGGTAGCAAAGGATCAGGACTTTAGGCTTTTTGACCTTGCCCTGGATTTTGCCGAGGAGCAACCTGATTTGGGCCTTCCGCTTGCCGGGCGGGTAAAGGATTTCTGTCAGGCAAACGGGGCGGTTGCTAAAGTCAGCTCCATCCATGTGAACGCGTGGTACGGCGATTATGATAAGTTGTCCATGTCTGAACATTTTCTCTCAAGTCGCTTTGGTTTTGATCCGATAATCGACAAGTGCTCGTTGCTCTATGTTGGGGATTCTCCTAACGATGAGCCTATGTTTAAGCATTTTCCGCTTAGCTGCGGTGTGTCGAATATTGCGCGGTACAAAGAAATCATCCAGAACCTGCCGCAATTTGTTACTGAAAAGCCGTTTGGTTACGGTTTTGCTGAAGTTGTTCGTGTATTGTTGAATTTGATTGCATAGCGTTGCGTTTTTATTCGAATTTGACAAAAACTCAATTGACACGATTCGCCCGTTTCGGGTAGCTTCATCTTCGCGCCGCAGGGCTTTAGCGTGAACCGGAAACGGTAGGCAGCCAAGCGCGCACGGAAACGAAAAAATCTGGAAAAGCGATAAAACGCTTGACAGTTTTTGAAATAGGCGCTATAAAGTGCGCCGCGCCTGAGGGCAACCTTGGACGCGAGGCGAGATGGTTTTGGCACGGAAGTTGCTAAGGCCTGAACGCCGGAGATCATTCACAGGCATAAGGGATGGGAGAAGCAAGCCGTGCGCGGGTAGAAACGCGTACGGAGGTTTTCCGTAAGGGAAACCAGAACGAAACGGGAGCCTTCGCAAGAAGGCAACCGATGCCAGCGCCAACGAAAGTTGGCAGGCCGACGTATGTTGGCCAAACGCCAAGCCTGCGCAAGCGGGTTTGGCGCAGCCCCCGCCGCAAGGCGGAGGCGAGCGAAAAGCTAGTGTTTTTTGCTTTCTATGAATCTTTCGGTCTTCGGACCGTAAGAATATATCATGGAGAGTTTGATCCTGGCTCAGAACGAACGCTGGCGGCGTGTCTTAAGCATGCAAGTCGAGCGGCAAGCAG
>JAKQNL010000265.1 GCA_029565815.1 Spirochaetota bacterium
GGTATGCCTGAATCTGTCGCATCCTATGTAGATGCGGTAGCGTCCTTCCGTAGCAGTACAGGCCAGGCCGACGCATACCCTGGCTCCCCAGCCCTAGCCTTATCCGTACTGCGCCCAAGCGACAGGGCCGAGTTGTTTGAACTGCACCCGGCAGACTACGACCGTTTGGCACAGCTGTGTGCAGGCGACAGGCGGGTACGCGTTCACAAATCCGACGGCCCCCGATCCATTGCAGGCTGCTTGCCTCCGCCTAGCCGCCGCGGCCTTGTGCTCATCGATCCGTCCTACGAGCTTGCTTCCGATTACGACGACGCCCTGGACTGCCTACGGACGGCTCTTAGGCGTTTTGAAACCGGGGTGTACATGCTGTGGTATCCTATACTGGACCGCGCCGAAGCCCGGGAGCTGCCGGATCGGGCGCTAGCCCTGTCGGATAGGCCATGCCTGCACCTGAGTCTGTCTATGCGCGCAGCCGTGCCTGGCCAGCGCGGCATGTTCGGCTCGGGGCTTGTGGTCTTTAACCCGCCCTGGACCATGGCCGATTCTATGCGCATGGCTCTACCCTGGCTGTGCGAACAGCTCGCGCCAGAAAGCGCGAGCTGGAAGGTGGAAAGCCGGGAATAGCGTTCCGGGATCAGTCGCCGTCCCGCAGTACCATGATGCGGCCTTCATCCTCGAGCTGGCGGACAAGCACGACAATACGGTAGCCGGCCGCCTCGGCCTCTGACAGGCGCACTCTGCCCATGGCGTCGAAAGCGGCAACGAGCCGCAAGCGGATATCCTCCGGAAAGCGCGCAAGCACCCGATCCCTGTTTTCCGGGGCCACTGATTTTAGCGCAAGAACAATATCCCGCTCATCCGCGCGTTCAAGGATACTGGCTATGGATGCGTCGTCCAGCATGATAATGTCCTCGAACACGAACATGTTCCGCTTGATGCTTTCCGACAGCTCCGGGTCGGTTTTGTCCAGCGACATGAGCACCCGGCGCTCGGTGTCGCGGCTGGATGCGTTCAGGATATTGACCGCCCTGGATAGACCGCCAGATTTAAGCCGGTCCTTATTCATATTCGACAGCTTTTTCTCGAGCACCGATGATATAAGCGTTGCCACCGCAGGCGACACAAAGTCCAGAGCCGACAGGCGGCGCACTATATCTATCTGCTTATCCTCGGGCAGGGCATCCAGGATGCGGGCTGCTGGAGCGTCGTCCAGAAACGATAGCACAAGCGCCGTGCACTGATTCCGCTCTCCGGCCAGAAAGCGGCTAACAAGGTCGGCCCCGTAGCTGGGCAGGCTGGCAAACAAGCGCTGGCTCTTTTCTTCTGCGTCGGCTTGTCCGTACACCAGTTGGTCGCTTAGGGCAAGCTGTTTGCCGGCCAGCTCCTCCAGCTGGCTTCCAAGCCCGGCCATGCCTTCTTCAAGCTTCGTTTTCAGGTTCTGTAAACCAGAAGCAAGTTCGGTTAGCGCGGTCTTGGAATCCTCTTGGCCTTGGCCACTCCGCCCGGCCTTCGCGCCAGAATCGTCCACACTGGCCTGTATCATGTCGCCTACAAAAGCGCAGTCTGACAACGAAGCGACCCGGATATCGCCGGCCCGAAGCCAGGCTTTGCCCTTGGAAAGTTCGGGCAGTTCGAGCACAGACCCTTTAGTAAGCCGCTGTAGGCTGGCTACATCGATGGGAGGGAGCTGGGCGCACAGCTGTACCGACAAGGGC
>JAKQNL010000266.1 GCA_029565815.1 Spirochaetota bacterium
GTGCTTGAGCGTGGAAGCGGATATGTATGGCACCACGCCGCGTATAACCGTAGCCATATTGCCTATTTCCACGGACAGCTTCTTGATCTCGTCGCGGGTGCCAACCTTGTCTTCGTAGTCAAGCTCGTCGGCGGATATGCGTGAATTTCCCTTAACCATGGATTCCAGCCGCATAGACAGAGAGTTGACGCCCATGCGCAGGAACAGTATGGGGAACACAATGCCGCGGCCGATAAGATAGGTTAAAAATACAGACACGTACAGAAACACAGTCGCAATCACGATAGTTTTTACACGGGAGCGGTAATACGGCGCGTAAATGACATCGCGGTCATACACGACGGATACATAGCCTATAGTCTTGCCGCCAAGCACCACCGGCGAGCGGAACTCCATGGTGCGCTCTCCATCATCTGTTATGCGCTCGTTGGCGGCGGGCAATGCGGTTCCCGAAGGAGCAAGCTGGCCCGCCATTGCGGCATCGGTGGAGGAAGCAACGCTTATGGTTCCAGTTCGCGGATTCATCGAGTAAAAACTCATATGATGGAAGGGAAAACTGGATGAACCAAGCTTGGCTCCTTCCACGGCAAAAAAGTCGTCTATGGCTATGGAATCGCCTGCGTTGCTTTTTATGACGCTTGCTGCACGCTCGGCAAGAGCCTGGCCATTGTCGGTAACCGCGCTCAGTATGGTAGAACCGAAATCGGACAAAAGCACCACAGCAAGCACGGCAATAACGAACAGTATGAGGCCGGAAAAAACCGTGGTAAGACGCCGTTGTATGCCCGCTTCCTTCATCGCGGAAACAAAGCTGCGCTTACGCGCCCTATCTGCTTTCTTAAACGCAAGGTACTCGCGGTAGCCCGAATCGTGCTGGCTCATGCTGCGCGTAAGCCGCACCAGGCTGTATACGTTCCAGGCGAAAGCCAGCGCTAGCGCCAGCGGTACCCACCAGGGCAGGGCCAGAAAATACGCCGGCCTGTCGGCAAGGCATACCAGGTGCAAAAGGAACACGGCGATTACGGAACCGGAACTGAGGAGATGGAGCGCTAGCGAAAAGCTGCGGTCCGGATGGGCAATAAGGGGCAGGCGTTTTGCCAAAAACAAGCCGGCAAACCACCACAGCACCGCGGCAATACCGGCAATGGACAAAACGGAAGCTATGCTGCCGGCCAGCGCAAAGCCGGAAGCGGCCAAAAGCTTGCCAATAGCCAGCGGGCCAGGGAAACCGCCCAAAATGCTGGGCACGATATACAGGGCGGCAAAGCCCGCAGCCCACAGCCCCTCAAGCGATCGTTTTAGTACGGTTCGGAATTCGAGCATGAAGCCTCCGGGAAGCAGACAATGAGCGTGCTTGCTAATACTGGTCTAAAACCGCTTGCTTTGCGCGGGCTTTTTCCAGGAAGTCCGCCGCCTGTTCGTACGCCGGATCTACCCCTACCACGGTTTCTAACAAGGCGATAGCGTCTTTGAAACGCTCTTCCCTGTAGGCCTGCACGCCATTTTGGTAGATGCCGGCCAAGGCTGTACGTATTTTTTTCCGCCGATCATCCAGCTGGGCCCGCTGGCTGTCGGAAGCGGCGGTCTTTGCAAGCGATACGATGACGCGCTGGGCGGAAAGCACGTCGCCCTTGGCCAGGAAGGCATCCACGTTCCGCAAGCCCGCGTCGAAACTTGCGCCGCGCTCTTCGGCGTCCCTGCGCTCGCTCACGCGTTTAAGGAGGGCTTGCGCTTCGGTGCTGCGGCGGATTCCCAATGCGCTGTTTGCCCTCGTTATGGCAAGAGCCCATTCCTTCCTGCCTTCGTGCCACTGCGCCCACTTGTAATAGCATTCATAGCGGGCCGCAAGGATTCTATCGCTAAACTCTCCGCCTATTTTCCGGTTCAGTTCGTCCAAAAGCCCAAGCTGACCCCGGGCATCCTCAAAAGCTCCCTTTGCGTACAGGCCAGGCAAAGTGCCAAGCCGCCGTTCCACAACCTCGGCTATCTGGTCCCGAAGCGCGCGGTAGGTTCTATTGGCCCTGGAGTACGACGGCTCAAGCTCGCGGGCGCGCATGGCCAGGCGGAAAGCCTCTATATAGATTTTCTCCCGCGCGCTGTCCGACATCGCGGGCGTTATGCTTGCCGTGGACCGCTCCACCCGGGCAAGGTAGCTGTCCACCAGCACAAGCCTGGCTGCAGCGGTGTCCTTGAGCATGCTCTGGGCTTCGCCAGAGTCCGGAGCCAACAGCGACGCCCTGCGTATGGCCGCATGGAGTTGGTATTCCTCTTCTTCGCCGCGGCTGCGTTTGGCCGACAGGGTTCTGGCGCTCGTTATGCTCTTGGAGAATTCCTTATTGCGATATTCGTCCAGCACCGCCAGGTAGCGAACTGCGTCTGCATTGGTCGGATCGTAGCGCAGGGCTGCCTCGAAGTGCTTTCGCGCCTTTTCCAAAGCGGACAGATCGCCCCGGACCAGAACGTCGTCCTTGTACAAAGCCAGGGCCGTCCTGGCTAAAGCCGCGGCCTTCTCCGAAGCTGGCATGGCGGAAACGAGAAAAGCGTCGCCCACGGACGCGCACGAGGCTACGATAATGGCAGCCAGAGCCCATACAGGAATCAGTCGACGTTTCACCATGCCTCCAAACCTGCCGCTACTATACAGAGCTAAAGATACCACCACAACACGCAGTATTCAATAAACAAGCTTTTCGCTTCCTGAAACATAAAAAATTCTCTATACTCAATACGAGGAGTACCGTGGATGAAAATACGCAGCAAAATTCTCATACCCGTTATCGCCACGTCGGTTGTGATGTTTTCCGCGGCCGGGTTCATCGCTCTTACCACCTCTTCCAAGTCTGCCCTAGCGGCGGCCAGAGCCACGGTAGCCAGCAGCGCGGAACGCTCAGCCTTCCAAATGGAAAAAGAGTTGGAAAGCCCCTTTGCAACCGCACGCACCGTAGCGGCTATTATGGAAGGCTACGTATACCTCAATGAAGCAGACCGGCGATCAACCTATACCGCTATGCTGCAAACCATAGCGGAACGTCATCCGGAATTCCTCATGGTGTGGACCGCATGGCCGCCCAAGGCTGTTGATAGCCTGGATCGGGCAAACGCGGGCAGCCGTTACGGCAACGAAGAAGGCGCGTTTCAGATAGCCTGGTACCGTTCGGGCGGCGAGCTTGAATACAGGACCCTGCCGGCAGAATTCCGGGCAAGCGATACGTTCGCCCAAACCGAGGCTGCGTCCAGCGAGCTGATACTAGGACCTATACCGCTGGACTCCGGCTCGTCGGAGGACGGAAAGGACGTGTTTTCCGTAAGCGCACCGGTGGTGTACGCAGGCCGTACCGTAGCTGTGGTTGGCGTCTACATCGACGCAAAGACCTACCGTAACCTGGTTCAGGGGGTTAAACCGCTCCGGGAAAGCCAGCCATCGCTCTTGGATACCTTCGGATCCTTCATCCACCACTCAGAGCAGGCAAACATTGGCAAAAACCTTATGGCTGTCTACCCTAATGCTCCCAAAGACGCCATCCAGTATATACGCGAAGGCCGCCAGCTCACCCTTACCGAAACCCGGGCAGACGGGGATTGGCTTACCGTATTCACCCCCGTTAGGCTTTCGGTGCGCAGCCGGCCATGGTCGCTTATGGTGGAAACTCCCATGGCTGCGGTCCAGCGCATGTCCGATGTGCCCCGCCTGCTTGCGACGCTTGGCCTTGCCTTTTTGTCGGTCATCCTTGCCCAGGCAGCGGCAACCTGGGTTACCGCCACCTTGGTTGCAAAACCAGCGCGTAAAGCCAATGCGCTGTTGCGCGACATAGCCGAAGGCGACGGAGACCTGACCAAACGCCTGTCCCTATCGTCATCCGACGAGATAGGCGAGCTTGCTACCAATTTTGACCGATTCACCGAAAAGCTGTCCGCCACGGTTGGATCGATAAAAGCCGCCGTGGTCGAGCTGAAAGCCGGAGCCAGCGAGCTGGGTGCCAGCATGGCGGAGTCCACGAGCGCCTTGGGAAAAATCGACCTGGCGATAAACGACGCTACCTGCAAAGCCATGGATCAGGCTTCCGGCGTGGAGGAAGTATCGTCGACCGTTGAAGAAATTACCCGCAACATCGAATCTTTGGACAAGATGATAGAACGGCAGCGGAACAGCGTTGCCGAATCCTCTGCATCGATAGAGCAAATGGTCGGCAACACAGCATCCATCGCCCGGAATATAGAGACCTTCCAGAAGCACATGCAGTCCTTAAACGAATCTTCGGACAGCGGCAATACGCGCTTGCAGGACGTGGGCAGGCTCATCACCGACATAGCCGGCCAGTCCATGGGCCTTTTGGAGGCGAACAAGGTCATTCAAGCGATAGCCGCGCAAACCAACCTGCTTGCCATGAACGCGGCCATAGAAGCCGCACACGCAGGCGATGCTGGCTCCGGTTTTGCCGTGGTAGCCGGCGAGATACGCAAGCTTGCGGAACTGTCATCGTCCCGGTCCAAAGACATAGCGCGGAACATTTCATCCATACGCTCCGGGATAGAAACCGTGGTCGCGTCCTCGGCGGAGGCACAAAAGGCATTCAGCTCCATCCTTACCCAGGTAGCCACAATCAGCGACATCGAAGGCGAAGTGGGCCGAGCCATACAGGAACAGGACGCCGGTTCCAGGCAGATACTGGAAGCGCTTTCTATCATCAAAAATATCACCGAAGAGGTACGGAGCGCTTCCGCAGAAATGACCGTTGGCGCAAACGCCGCCGGTGCGGAAATGAAAAACCTCCTTGCCGTAACCGACTCGCTCAGAAAGGGCATGGAAGAGATAGGCAAGGAATCGGACAGCGTAAAAGCCATAAGCGCGCGGGCTGCCGAACTTGGTCAGCACAATGCCCTGCTTGCATCCCGGGTGGAGAGCGAAACCGACCGTTTCAAAACCTAGACCCGGCGGAATAATTTGCCTTGCGGCCGGTTTGCATATATACTGCACGCTGGCCGACGGCGCATTGCATGCGCGCATCTATTCAAGCAGCTACGGAGGGAATTGTATGGGCAAGCTTAAGGGTACCCAAACCGAGAAGAATCTTATGGCAGCGTTCGCGGGCGAGTCCCAGGCGCGAAACAAATACACCTTTTTTGCAAGCGCCGCAAAAAAGGAAGGCTTTATCCAGGTTTCGGCCATATTCGAAGAATCCGCAAACCAGGAAAAAGAACACGCAAAGCGCCTTTTTAACCTGATGGAAGGCGGCGAGATAACCATTACCGGAACCTTCCCGGCCGGTCCTGTGGGCACAACGGTAGAGAACCTGGCCGAGGCAGCCGCTGGCGAGAATTACGAGTGGAAGACAATGTATCCGGGCTTCGCAAAGACAGCCCGCGAAGAAGGTTTTGCGGCCATTGCAGTCGTTTTCGAAGCGATTGCCGTTGCGGAAAAACAGCACGCAAAACGCTACGAGGCGCTTAAGGCATCCATTGAAGCAGGAAAGGTTTTCAAGCGGGACACAAACCAGGTGTGGCGCTGCCAGAACTGCGGTTTCCTCTTCGAAGGCAAGGAAGCGCCCAAAATGTGCCCGGCCTGCGCTCATCCGCAGGATTACTTCGAATTGCTGGCGGAAAACTGGTAATAGCACAGGTAGGCTTGCTGCCCCGGGCGGGTTGTAGGCCGGCTATATTTTTTGCAGGAGGCATTCATGACCGAACTGAACCAGATTTACAAGTGCGAGAAGTGCGGTAACATCGTCGAGGTGGTTCATGCCAGCCAAGGCGAACTGTGGTGCTGCGGACAGGCCATGAAGCTGTTCAAAGAGAACACAAGCGACGGCGCTAAAGAAAAGCACGTACCCGTACTGGAACGCATAGCCAAGGGCTGGCGCGTTACCGTCGGCGCCGTTGCCCACCCGATGGAAGACAAGCACTTTATCGAGTGGATAGAACTGATAGCGGATGGAACCGTGTACCGCGCCTACCTGAAGCCTGGCGACAAACCGGAAGCGGAGTTCTGCGTGGAAGCATCCCGGGTAAGCGCCCGCGAGTACTGCAACCTGCATGGTCTGTGGAAGGCCGAAGCCTAACGAACGCACAACGGACCCTGGCTGTCCGGCACGATTATAGAGGAGACAAGCATGAAGAAGTACATTTGCGATGTGTGCGGTTATATCTACGACCCGGCCGATGGCGACCCGGATGCAAAAATCCCCGCCGGAACTGAATTTGCCAAACTACCCGAAGACTGGGTATGCCCGATGTGTGGCGCCGGCAAGGACAGTTTCAGCCCGGTGGACTGACAGGCTGTTCTATCGCTATCATGGAGGCCGGCTGCAAAGCCGGCCTTTTTTCTTTGAGGGGGACGTATGATCAACGCGGCGGATTTCGCATGCACCATAGGATATGAAGGTTCGACGGCCATCGTCGACAGCAAGGCCCGCGCACAGTACGGAAAACTAAGACCTGCCGAACTGGCACAGCGCGGCCTGTGGAGGGCGGCATTCGCATCGGCTTTGCATAGCGGCGACAAAACGGTCATGGATGATTTCATCAAAGCATGGAACAGCGCTGCAAAAACCTCGTTTACGAGCGTGGATGAATTTTCCCGCCTGTTTGGCGTGAAGGTAGAAACAGTGAAACGGGTCAGTGCCCTGTAATATCCCGCTCGCGATCCGCGATGATACGTTCCATGAACACGCGCCAGGCCGTATCATCCGGGCAGGAAGCGGCAAGCTCCATGAAGGACGCGTATGCATCGTCGCTCTTTCCGGCTTCGAACATGGCCACCGTGCGCTCGAACTGGGCTACCGTCTGCAGCTTTGCCGCAATGCCTTTGTCTTCTTCCGGCGCAAGCAGTTCGTACAAGGGATAGCCGCCGGTTTTGTCCCGGCCCAGATAGCGGACAGGCAGCCGGCTTTCGTCGCTTTCCGCCGCTTCCAGCATGTCTCCGGACAACAAGACTAAAGCTCCGTACAAGCCGGCTGTGCGCGCAAGCTCCGCGGCAATGCCCGCCGCGCCAGATATGGCGGATATTTCGTGCCGCTCCGATTCTCCGAGGGCTGCAAGCAAAACCGTGCCGCGGTGCAAGCCTAGCGGAATATCTGCAGCCTGTGCGCTAAGCCCAACGTGCTGCACGATAGCGGGCATTGCCCGCCGTAATTCGGTGGCCGCATCCAGTGCACTGCGCGCGTCGTGCGCCGAACCCTGAAACAGCGCAATAAAACTAGTACTGCCGTAGTGCAGAATGTATCCGCCGTGGCGGCTGATAAGCGGACCGATGCGCGTATACAGCTCGTTTAAGGCGGCAACAACGGCTTCCGATCCGTTTAGGCCGGCGACAAAAGCCTGCAAATCGGCGGCTAAAAGGCAGGACAATCCGTCGAACGACATGCCTATGCGTACGCTAGCCGGGTCGGAAACCTTCATGTGGGACAATGCAGCCCGCGGGACAAATTTTCCGTACGACTCCTGGATGCCGGACACGGACAAAAGCATAGCCACCCGAGATCTAAGTTCCACAACGGATATCGGCTTGCTCACATAGTCATGCGCGCCAGAAGCGTAAGCCTGCGAAACATCCTCCGGCCTCATAGATTGCATGGCAAGGATTATGGGCAAATGCGGGTACTCCCGCCGCAACGCCGCGCACAACTCAAAGCCGGACAGCATGCGCAAAACCGATCCAATAATAATCAGGCCAGGCAGGCCTTCTTCGGCAAGGATGCGGTATGCGTCGGTACCGTCGCTGCACACACGCACATCATAGCAGCCGCCAAGCCCGTTCAGTATCAAGCGGACGTTGACAGGATCATCATCCGCAACCAGTATGCGCCGGGTCCCAGCCCCCGGCAGCACTGCAGCGGCAGTATCGAGCGCAGCTAGTTCTTCCAGCCCGCTATCGTCTGCATCATCTCGGGCAGCTTCTCCGCCTGCAGTTGGATCGTGCTCGATGCGCTGAGTGGCTTCACCTGCTGGCACACTGAAGACAAGCTCGGTCCCAAGCGCGGCCTGCCTGCCTTCGTCATCCGGCACAAAGAGCGAGCCGCCGTGCAATGCGGCCAAAGCGCTTACCAGCCTTAGGCCCGTTCCGGGGCTGGCAGAGCCTATCAGCATGTCGCCGGCTGTGGATTCGTTGCGCACCTGTATGGCCTGCCGGATTTCCGCGGGCAAGCCCGGACCGGTATCGCGTACCGACACAAACAGCCGGCCTATTTCTTCCCAGGCCCGCACGATAACCGACCCGCTGCCAGTGTAGCGCACGGCATTGCCCAAGAGGTGATATAACATTTGCTCCACCCTGGATTGATCCGCATACGCGCACAGGCTGGGCTCCACAAGATTCAATAGCTCTACCTCCGGCCGTTTAAGGCCGCGGCAGAAATACAAAACGGATTCCACCAGCGGACGCAGCTTGAATATCCGCATCTCCAGTTTTAGCCCATCGTGCTCCAGCCGGGAAAAATCCAGAATATCAT
Source organism: Spirochaetota bacterium (assembly GCA_029565815.1). GTDB lineage: Bacteria > Spirochaetota > Spirochaetia > Treponematales > UBA12059 > JAKLIU01. The sequence goes on from JAKQNL010000266.1 coordinate 8,445, forward strand.
CCACCATGGAGTGTAGGCGGCGCCCGGTTCGAGCGGTAAGGGCAAGCGTTGCGCGCTGGCTTGCGTTCAGTCCGCTTGCAGGCTGCAGCGATTCCACCAGGGCAACCATGGACACCAGCGGAGTCCGTATCTCCTTGGCGGTTTCCGCCAGGAAATCGTCCTTTACTTTATCCATACGGCGCAAGTCTTCGTTGCGCTCCACCAGATCGCGGTGGGCATCCGCCAGATTCCTGCCCATAGTGTTGAAGGACCGAGTAAGCTCCGACAGTTCATCGCTGCCTTCCACCGGTATGGGCTCGAATGGCTGACCGTTCTCCAGCCGCATGCTCAGCCCGTCCACAGCCGCCGACAGTATGCCCAAAGGCCTAACAATCTGTTTGGACAGCAAAAAACTGGCCGCTCCAGCCAGGACCAGCGCTGCGGCCGCAACGGTAAGGAGGGACGCGACGGATGCCGGTATGCCCCTAACCTGATTAGCAATGACCAGATATGCGCTGTACCCTGCAGCAATGCTTGCCGGAAGGGCTATGGAGCGCACGGAAAAACGATTCCCCCTGGCGTCCGTAAGCACGGCGGCTATACCAACCGGATGGCTAGCATCCGCAGGAGGACAGAGCGACACATCGAGCGCTGCCCGCTGGCTGTCCGGGCGGGTGCTCATAACCAGCGAATGCCTGTCCGGGCCGTCTGCCTTCACCAGCTCCAGCTCTATGCCCAGCGTGTCGCGCAGCATGATAAATTCTTCCAGCCCGATGGAAGCAAGGCCTGCAACCAGGTAGCCGGACTCATGGAGCTGTGCATTGGAAAGCCGTATGCCCTTGGGATCTACCCAAACAGCGGATACAGCCTGTAAGCGCACGCCGGCATCGGACAAATCCGGCTTGAGCCAGCGTAGCTCGACACCATCCTGCGACACTGCGGAAAGCCCGTCCAGCCCGTACTCCGCGGCAAGCGCTGCCACCAGGTATAGCCTGGAATTTGCATGAGCATCGGCCTTTGGAAGCACCATGCGGCTGTCCTTTGCAAGCAGCTCCATACGCGCATTCAGGTAGCTTTGCCGCTCCGACAGCCTGCGCAGCAAAAAGCTCCGTGCATAGTGGAAGCGCTCCTCTTCCCGGGCTTTCTCTACCGAGCCGGAAAACGAGCTTACTATGAATGCGATTGCAAGCACCGGCACCACGATGATGACCGTAAAGGCAAAGAACAACTTGTAGTGGATACGAGCCTTGGTCATCAGTCCATCCTATTACTAAGAGTTTTGTCCTGGAGCACGCGCTCGCTGTCCAGTATAGGCGGATTTTCGATTCCTGGCAAAATTTCGTGAGTGCCAAAAAATCAGACCATAGAGCCACCGAGACACAGCGAAAACAAATACAGAATTGAACCACGGAGGCAGAGAGAAAACTTAAGAATCAGACCACAGAGACTCAGAGACACAGAGAATGAAAATTAGGCCAAATCCGAATTGAACCACGGAGGCACGGGGACACGGAGAATGAAGGGAAGGCAAATTTACTGCGCGCGGTTCTGGTTTTTCTTTTTTTCAGGAAGCCACTCGGAGCGGGGCATCCAGCTGAAACCGGGTAGCACATGCGAGGGTACGGGCATCTCTGGCAG
>JAKQNL010000281.1 GCA_029565815.1 Spirochaetota bacterium
TTGCAGATTATGGACAAATACGCAAAGGATTACCGCGCGGGCTGCGACGCGCTTGCCGCTGAGCGAAATCGCTTTGCAGCAGATCTGCACAGCCTCGGCATAATGGATGTGTATCCGTCTCAGGCAAATTACCTCCTGTGCAAACTGAAGCATGGATCGTCCCGCCGCATGGCGGAACAGTTGTTGGCCGAGCACCGGATACTGATAAAAGACCTTGCCGGTAAAGATGGCATACCGGACGGGCAGTATGTGCGCCTCGCTGTTCGCGATGAGGCGGACGACCGCCGACTGGTTGATGCGCTGCAAAGTCTGCAAAGGAATCCGAATGACTGATTTTGCCAACCAGAACGGTAATAGTATTCATCTTCCCGGGGTGCCAGGAATAACAGACCAGTTAGTTTTTGCGGTTTCTGATTATTTTTTGCACCAGCAAAACGTACAGGTCGCATTGCTTCATGGCAGTTACGCGAAGGGCAATGCCCGGAATGACAGCGATATAGATATCGCGATTATTCCGGAACCGGGACTTGCTTTTAGTTCTTCCGAGCTTGCTTTGATAGCTACCGATTTGACGATGCTGCTTAGGAAAACCGTTGATGTGGGCCTCATTACATCGGCTAATCTGGTGTTCGCGAAAGAAGCTCTTGAAAACGGAATTCCGCTGTTTGTCCGGAGTAAATACTACCTGGACATGATGCGCATGACTTTGCTTTCAATGTATGTTGGTTTTTGTGAAGACAGGAAAGAGGTTGTTAATGCCTGGATTTCCTGACGATGTGATGCTCAATAAAGCAGCGATCATAAGACGCTGTGTTGTTAGGATGCTGGAAGAATACGCGGCGAATCCTGAACTGGATAACTACACCAATGTAGATGCGTTGACACTCAACATCGAACGGGCATGTCAGGCTTCCATAGATATGGCGATGCACATGACGGCCAGTAATAAGCTTGGTATACCACAATCAAGCGCGGAAGCCTTTTTACTGTTAGCGGAGAATCGATATATCAGTGCGCAGACGGCGCGGAGCATGGTAGCCATGACGGGTTTTCGCAATATCGCCATACATGAATACCAAAGGATGGATATGGATATTCTGAAGGCGGTAGTTCAAGAACATTACCGTGTTTTTTACGATTTTTGCGAAGAACTGGGTTTTACCATACAAAGGAATCCGAATGACTGACATAAAAACGGAATCGAACTGGGACTTAGTCATAAAACCCCAGGACAAGCTTTTGAACTTAAAGCTGCGCGAGCTTATACGCTACCGGGATTTGGTGTGGCTGTTCATAAAGCGCGATTTTTCTACCGTATACAAGCAGACCATTTTGGGCCCTTTGTGGTTCATCGTGAACCCGCTGGTGTCTACCATCATGTATACCTTCGTTTTCGGAAAGCTTGCCGGCATAGGCACAGACGGCGTACCCAGCCTTTTGTTCTATTACGGCGGCACCATGCTGTGGACGTATTTTAGTTCGTGCCTAACCGACGGAGCCAACGTGTTTTCCAACAACGCCGGCTTGTTTGGCAAGGTGTACTTCCCGCGCCTGGCCGTTCCGGTTAGCCGGGTGTTTGCCAACCTTATTACCACGGGCATACAGTTTGGAACGCTTATGGTGTTCTATGTGTATTTCTTGATAAAAGGCGCGCCTATTCGGCCTTCGCTGTTCGCGCTTTTGTTGCCGCTCCTGTTTGCATGGATTGCGATGCTGGGCACCGGCATAGGCATGACCATAAGCGCGCTTACCACCAAGTATCGGGACTTAAAGCAACTGGTGGGCTTTGGCCTGTCTTTGGCGATGTACGCAACGCCTATCGTGTACCCGCTGTCCGAAGCGCCAAAGGACTTTTTGTGGCTATTTTATATTAACCCTATGACTGCCCCGGTGGAGCTGTTTAGGCTGTGGTTTTACGGCGTGGGGACAGTAAGCCCAGGCATGATAGCGGGCAGC
>JAKQNL010000307.1 GCA_029565815.1 Spirochaetota bacterium
GGTATCGTCGGGCCCAACGGCTGCGGTAAGTCCAACGTGGTGGACGCCATCAAGTGGGTTGTGGGCGAGCAGTCGGCCCGATCCCTGCGCGCGGAGTCCATGGAAGACATCATCTTCAACGGCACCGAGAGCCGTAAGGCCTTAAGCGTTGCCGAGGTTACGCTGACCATTTCCAACGAGCGCGGCGTCTTACAGCTGGATGCGCCCGAGATAGCCATCAAGCGGCGCCTGTATCGCTCCGGCGAGAGCGAATACTACATAAACAACCAGCCGGCCAAGCTCAAGGAACTGCGCGAGCTGTTCTGGGACACCGGCATTGGCAAAAGCGCATACTCGGTCATGGAGCAGGGCCGTATCGACCAGATACTGTCTTCCAAGCCAGAGGAACGGCGCTACCTGTTCGAGGAAGCGGCCGGCATCACTAAGCACAAAGTTCGCTCGCGCGAGGCGGAACTGAAGCTGGAGCGCACGGAAGAAAACATGCGCCAGGTGGACGGCATCCTGGGCGAGGTAAAACGCTCCTATGACAGCCTTAAAATCCAGGCTGATAAAACATTAACATATCGGACGCTGCGCGACGACGTGTTCAACACGGAGCTGGACCTGCACCTGATACGCCTGCGCGGTTTTGTGAACGACAAGGAGCGGCGCGATACGGACCTTGCCGCAAAAACTACCGACCGCGACGCGATGAAGGCTTCTATCGACCTTATCAACCTGTCTTTGGAAGAGAACCTGGATATCGTGAACGGCATGGAAGCCAAGCTTGTGGACGTGCAAAAAACCGTATACGGCTTGGCTGTCGAACGGGTAGGCAAAGAGAAAGAGCGCAAGCTTTTATCCGAGCGCGTAGCCGATGCGAAGGCAAAGATAGACCAGGGAAGGCTTAAGCTAAAGGCCCTGGAAGAAAAACTGGAAGGCCTGCACGATGATGAGGATGAAAAACAGGATATCCTACGCAACCACAAAAGCCGCCTGGCGGAAATAGAAAAAAACATTCAGGGTTTTGAGCAGTCCATTAAGTCGGCCGAGCAGGGTATACGGGATAACGAAAGCGCTATGGAAAAAGCCGAAGCCGACATTGGCGGCTTTGAGCGGCAGCTGGTAAGCGCTCAAGCGGAGCTAGACGGCATAACCGACGACATCGTTGGAGAGCTGGATGCGCGCCTTAAGGAATCCGGTTATTCCGCTACGGAGCGCAAGGCGGCAGAAGAAGCTATCGAAGGGCTTATAGCAGGCATTATAGCCACGCTGTCGGGCAAGGCCGCCATACTAGACGACCTGGCTGTTATAAAAGATTACGGCACGGAGGAAGCGCGAACCTTACTGGAAAACGCCCGCCTTGCCCTGGCCGAATCGGTAGAACGAGCAAAGGAGCTCAAGGCTCGGTATGAGGAATACCGGCGCACGACTCCTTCGTTCATCGATGAATTTTTGTCGCCGCAAGGCATAATGACCAAAAAACGCGCACTTGATGCATCGATGGGCGCGATAAAGGAATCTATCGCTGCTCGACGCGAGCTTATTGTGCGAAAGCGGGAAGAAAACCGCACCCTGTCTGCAAAGATAGACGAGTACCGTGCCACTCTTGAGGAACTGCGTGGTAACCGTATACGCATGCAAACCCAGGCCCAGGCGGCGGAAGAATCGCTTGCGTTGATACGCCGCGAGATTGCAAGCCAGGAAGCCTTTAAGCGGGAACTGGAAGGGGAACTGAACAATGACGAGCGGCGGCTGTCGGATGCGGAAGAAAGCCTTTCGTCCATCGATGAAGAGATAGCCGACATAGAAAAACGCGGCCGTGATTTAACTGCCGAGCTTGAGCGCCTGGAAAAAGACATAGCCGTAAAGAACTCGGATCTGGGCAAGCGACAGGAAGACCTGCGTAAGAAAATGGATAAGCTTGCGGCCATGCAGATAGAGCTAGAGCGCATGCATCTTGGCCTTGCTCAAACTGAAACAGAAATTCGTAACGTTAAGGAAAATTTCAAGGATCAGTACGGCCGCGATCTTCAGGAATTTGAAGAGCGCATGTACGAGATCCGCACGCCGATAGCGGAGCTTCGCGAGAAACTGGCCGAACGCAAGCAAAAGCTTAAGGATTTAGGTTCGGTAAACCTGATGGCGCCCGAAGAGTTTTCCGAGGTCAAGGAGCGCTACGAGTTCCTGTCCGGCCAGATGGCCGATTTGCAAAAAGCGCGGGACGATCTTAAGCGTATAACCCAGGAGATACGCGACGAAAGCGCCCAGCTGTTCCTGGATACCTACAACCGTGTAAAGAAAAATTTTCACAACCTGTTTAGGCGTTTGTTTGGTGGCGGTCGTGGCGAGCTACGGCTTGTGGATCCGGACCATGTGCTAGAGTCCGGCATAGAGATATACGCCCAGCCGCCGGGAAAGAAACTGGAAAACATATCGCTCTTGTCCGGCGGCGAAAAGAGCATGACGGCCATAGGCCTTTTGTTCGCCACTTACTTGGTGCGCCCGTCGCCCTTCTGTTTCCTCGATGAGATAGACGCGGCCCTAGACGAGCAAAACGTGATACGGTTTGTTAACCTGTTGCGCGAGTTTGGAAAGACCAGCCAGTTTATCGTGATAACGCACAACAAGAAAACGGTCACCGGCGCCGATGCGCTGTTGGGCGTTACCATGGAAGAGTCCGGCGTTACCAAAGTGATTTCCGTTCGCCTGGAACGCTCCGACGGCCAGGCTATTTCGGTACCAACACCCGTCGCTTCCATGGACGAGGAAGACATAGAGTACGAACACGGCCGCGAACTTCCCGTACAGCAACCGGAACCGAAACACAAGGCTGTGGATACCAGCGAGGCGGCAACTGCTTCTGTCGATGAGCCGTCATCGGAACCGGATGCAACACCGTTAGAGGAACCGCTAGCGGATGCTGAACCGGATACAGCAGAACAGAAAGCGCTAGAAGAAGACGGGACTACTCCATGAGCATGTTGAGCGCGCTGCGGGAAACACGCGTTTTTCGCGCCATGCTCACGGCGCTAACGGGAAACACAAAGCGTGTTCGTTTGCTCGTTATTGCTGCATCTGGCGCGATCGTTTTACTTGTGCTTATCGGCCTTGCAAATGGATCGAGAAGCTGGCACGCGCAACAAGGGGAATCCTCAGCGTCTCTGCTTTACAACACGGAAACCCTTCGCACTATGGTTTTGCCGGGGCCGGCCTTGGGTGAACCGCCCTTCCCGCTGGCGTTCGAGCGCAAGTCGCGGTATACTCTGGAAGATGTTGCCAGGAACGCCCCGCTGTACGAAGGCGTCAACCTGGATACCCTTGAGCAAAACAGGAAGGCACAGCTTGATACCCTGTTCCAAAGTGTCGATTAGGCTCGTCGCCTTATGTTTAGCATTTGCCGGGCTTTCCGTCGTCCATGCCGACGACATTAGGCCGCAGGTGCTCGAAAGTTTTCGCATGCAGGCGCCTCTAGCTAGGCCTTTCATCGTGTGGATGCCCGAAGCCCAGGCTCCGCTTGTGCTTGCTCCTCTTGTTCCGCCAACCCAGATAACCGTGCTTTCCCAGCTTCCTACTAAGGCTCCATCTGTGGTAGCTCTACCGGAACCTGGCGTCGCTGCAGATAAAAAACCAGCCGCCCCTGCTACAGCTCCTGCGGCAACAGCTAAACCGGCAGCTCCATCGACAACACCCGCTATAGCGGCTACTACCACATCTCCAGCTGCTTCAACTAAACCCGCGGCTACAGCTACGGCGCCAGCAGCTCCTGTTACAAGTCCGAGCACTTCCGCAAAACCGGCCGCCACCGCACCGACCTCCGCGGCAAGCGCGCCCGCAGCAAGCGCGGCCGCTCCTTCGGTTCCGGCTCCTGCAACCCAGGCCACCGCCCTTGCAGCCCAAGTGACGGCGGGCGTTGTTCCGGATGTGCGTGTCGATGCGTGGAAAGGCCAGCGTTTTGAGTTGCGCCTGCCAGGAAGCGGGTGGACCTTCCTTGGTGATGAAGAAGGAAAAGATGGCGTTCGATATGAAACCAGAAAATTCGAAAATGGTGAGGCGGTGTTTGCCTTGTATCCGGAAAAAGCCGGGCGCTACCTGCTTCGATTCCAGCGCCAGGATCCGGTTAGCCTAGGAACTGCAAACGCATTGGTGGAACTGACGGTGCTAGACCCGGCAACAGCTACTGCAAGCACAGCCACCGCGCCTGCGACCAGCGCAAGTAGCGCAAGCCCGGCATCCAGTGTAAGCCCTCCGGCTGTTAGTTCCGCTCCGGCAGCTGCAACGCTTACCCCCACAACGACTACAAGCGCAACGCCGCTTGCACAAAGTACATCCCCGGCATTGAGTGCAGGCGCACCGACAGCAAGTGCACCAAGTGCAAGTGCACCGTCCGCAGGCACTTCAGCTGCAAGCGCGGACCTTGCATCCATCACAACGCCTGAAGGGCTCTTGGCATACGCGCGGGATGAATTGTCCGCATCCAGAATACGCACGGCTATTGATGCCTTGGACAAGTACATAGGCTCGTACCCATACGGCAATGACGAATTGTTTTATCTGTATGGTTTGTCCTACGAACAGGACACGCCATTCCGCAACATAAAGCGCGCATACGAATACTACAAGCGCGTTCGGGACGACTATCCGCGCAGTAAGCGCTGGCGCGAGGCCGCAGACCGCATCGCATACCTGGAGCGGCATTACTTCGGGCTACGCTAAGCGGCTAAGGCAGTCTTTGCCATTCTTTCCGCAATTCACCACTCATGCTATGCTTGCACCATGAGCACCGAAAAACTGTATTATACCGAACCAGAAACAAGCCACTGCGATGCGCGGGTAGTGTCCGTCTGCGATGACGGAGACTCGACCATCATAGAGCTGGACCGCAACCTTTTCTATCCGGAGGGTGGTGGCCAGCCATGCGATCTGGGAAGCATAGCAGGCATTCCGGTGCAAAGTGTAACAGAGAGCGATGACGGCCGTATCCTACACCGGCTGTCCGCCCAGGCGATGGCGGATGTATGCACGCT
>JAKQNL010000316.1 GCA_029565815.1 Spirochaetota bacterium
CCTGCCATGCCCAATATCAAAAAATTTAGGTGGAAGGTTTCGCCAGAAAGGCCCAGCAGGATCAGAGATTGACTAAAAGCGGTACCGATAATCGCGCCAAGGGCAAGCAGGGGCAAGAAGATCCCGCCTGGCGCACCGGAGCCGTAGGACAGTGAGGTAAGGGCGAGTTTGCCAGCGAACAGTATACCCAGCATGGGCAATGCCGGAACCGATTGGGATAAATTCTGGATCACGTGGTGGCCGCCTCCTATGACATCATACAGCCATAGGCCCAGGGGTACCGACAGAAGGAGGGGTAGGATTGGACGCAGAACCACAGGGATGCGCAGATGCTGGAATAAATTTTGTGCCGAATACAAGGAGCGTTTGAACAGCTCGCCAATGATGGCGCAGACCAAGCCAAGAACGAGTGCGGCGGGCAAAAACGACAGGGGCAAGGGGTCGATGGTGCGGAAATCGAAGACCGGCCCAAGGCCGAAAAACGCCCCGGCTACCAGGTCGCCGGCGATGGAGCCGGCCATAGCGCACAGGATAAGCAGCGGCGAGAAGTGCTTGTGCAGTTCCTCGAGCGCGAAGAGAACCCCCGCCAAAGGCGCGTTAAAGGCGGCTGCAAGGCCTGCAGCCGCGCCGCTTGTTATCAGGTATTTGCGCTCGGTATCCGGTCGTTTCATGAGCCGGGTAAGAGCCTGGCCCGTGTAGGCTCCTAGCTGGACCGATGGGCCTTCCCTGCCCAGCGACAGGCCGCATCCGATGGCAAGGACGCCTCCGCCAAGCTTCATGGGAAGCTCTGGCCACCAGCCCATGTGCAGCTTCCGCTCCATGGAGCCTTTGAGCTGGGGGATGCCCGAACCACGTATCATTGGATATCGCTTGCTCATGAAGCCGAGGACAAGACCGGCGACAACCAGGAAGGCGGCCCACAGCACAAAGAGCCTAAGCCCTCCGGACCGGAGGCCTTGGTACAGCGCTTTGCGTAAGCCGTCCGCCTTGTCGAGCAAGATGCGGAAAAGAACGACAACAATGCCCGTTGCAGTACCTATGGCAAGACTACGGAGTACAGCTCCGGCTTTCGAGTTGAAGAAAGGACTCAGGGCTGCTCCGACTGTATCGCCTTGCCGGTAGCTCTGTCGAATTTTCATGCGACCCATACTAATGAAAGCCAGCTCCTTATCACAGCCCTAGGTTTAGGTCGATTTTTGCCCGGGTAACGGCAAGCACTTCGGCAGTGGAAACGCGCACAAGCTTTAAGAACAGCTCGTAACGCTCCTCGCGTTTGTACAGGGTGCCGGTTATGAGCACCTGGGCTCCCATGAGCTTACCCACCTTGGCTACTGTTGCTTCGTCGGTAAGCCCGGACATCTGTAGTTCCAGCTCTTCCAGGATGGCTTGCAGGTTTACCCGTTCCACCAGCTTGAATCGCCTCGGCTCGACAGCAGCTGCCAGGTTAAGCCGTGCTGTAAAATATTCGGCGGTGGAGCTTAGCCCCTCGGAACCTGGAACCATCGGGATTACTGCTGCCAGGGTGCTTGGGTCCACCTTGAACGTGGAGTAATCGGCCAGGTTGCCTAAGGCCTGGGCGAACAATTTGTCCAGGGTAGCGTCGCGGGTTTCGCTGTCTATGCTGTCGGCGGTAAAGAAGCTTTCGTCTATCACCGGGGGCGTGTCGGACAGGAATGCTACCTCGTCCTTCACAAAGCGGATGATGATTGCCTCGAGCTTGTCGGTGGTGAAATTCGAGCCGGTGTGGTGGCTAACCGAGCCGACTGTGCCGCCGGAGCTTTCGTCCTTTTCGCCATAGGTAAGGAATATATAGCGAGCGCTGGTCAGTTGGGATACCTGGCGCAACAGGTACTCGCCTTCAAGCGGCAGGCCGCCGGTTCCTATGGTGTACAGCTTAATGGCCTTGGCTCGGGCATCGTTGGCCGCATGTATGTAGGTGTAATCGCGGCCGTAGTCCAGGTGGGCTTCCGCGTCGGTTACCACAAAGGCAAGGCGTATGCCGTCCTTGTTCCAGTTCATCTTGTTTACGCCTGCGTCCAGGGCAGATTCCAGGTCTTCGGGGCCGTCGCCGCCGCCTGTGGCGTAAACGCCATCCAGGATTTTCTGAAACGCACCCAGGTCTTGGGTAAACTGGTGTAGCTCAGTTATATAACTGTCACCGCGGTCCTTGTACAGGACCAGGCCAAAGCGCACCAAGGGCCTGGGCTTAAGCGCATTCAGGTTTGCGTAAATGATGGCTATGGTATCGCGCAGGCGTTCTATCTCTTCGCCCATGGAGCCGGTGGTATCCATGATGAACAGCACGTCCAGCGGCACCGGGCTTGCTATGCTCCTGGGCGCAGCTAGCCGTATTTCCACGCTGCGCGGGCCATCGCGGCTAACGGTAATCTGGGCTTCCGCCTTGCCTGCCTGGGCGCTTACCGTCCAGGACTGATCCTGCGAGCCAAAAGCCGACGGGAAAAATCGGAACTCGCCGTTTGCATAGCTCAGCCCCGAAGCTCTGGTCGTGCTGCCGGCTTGTACGGTCACGGCCGCGTTGGACACACTCTTGCCTGCACTGTCGAGCACCTTTACCGTGATGCGCTCGCTGATGTCGTAGGGGTAGTGCTCAACCTGCGAGTATTTTTGAAGGAACTCTACAAAATAATTGAACTGCTCGTTGTCGTCGGAATAGCCGGCTTTTAGGCCAGAAGCCGACGGTGTGCTGCGCCCGGAGCCGTAGGTAGAGGCTGTACCGCTAGGGCTCACCGAGCCAGGAGATGCAGGAAGGCCGCCGGGTACTGGTGCGCCGGCAGGAGATGGCGCTGCCTTCGATGCTTCTGCGCTGTCTTCGTAGGACCCGATACTGATGGAAACGCCCCCGTCAGACAGCGCATCCGCCTCGGCCGGCCTATATGCGCTGTCCGGTTTTGCTCCGCTTGCAGAACTTGCGCAGCCCAGGAAGGCCAGGGAGACAGCAGTACCGAGCACAAGCGCCACGGCCGCGCGGAACAGGTTCTTGTATCGCATAGCAAGTCCTCCTTAGAAAAAACGGACAGCGCAGACAGCGCGCACAATAGTGTTGAAAGATCCCTACTGGTTAATTTTTTGTATCTGGCCAAGGCCTGAGACTGATTGTTTTACCGTTGGGCTTCCGTAGTAGCTGATGGTGCCCATGCCGGAAATGGACGCTGTAAGCTCCTTGGATACCGCAAGCGTAATGTCTCCCAAACCGCTTAAGGATACGTTTGCCGTCTTGCTCAAGAGCTGGCGGCCGTCAAAATCGGTGGAGCCGCTTGAGTTGATGGATAGCTTATCTGCGCTGCCTTCAACCGTAAAGCTGGCCGTGCCGCTTACATCAATTTTTATCTCAGTATATGTGAGCGAACCGGAAAAACCGCAGCCGCCGGAAATGTCCATGTTCAGGCTGGGGCCGGAGAATCCTTTGCCCACGGTGATGTCCGCGGCACCGGAAACGCTCAGGCTTACAAGCTCGGGCATGCTTATCGTAACGATCAGTTCGGTAAGGTCGCTCACGGATGTGCCGCTTTTGAAACCGAGCATGAGTATGCCCCCGGAAAGTTTTGCCTCAAAGGCATCCTGCAGGTTGCTGTCCAGCCGTACCGTTACCTTCCATGAAGGACCCTTGGTAATGCGGATTTCGCCGCCTGCGCTAAAAGAAATGCCTTTAAAATTGCTGACGGAGCGTTCCGAGTCCACGGGCTTTCCATTACCGGTAAGGCTTAACGCATTGGCGGAAACGGCGGCCATGCATGCGGCTAAAACTAAAATCGATCGATTCATGTACATTCCCTTGTGGCGGAAGTGTTGAACCTTGCTATGAGGCTCATTGAGCAAAGCATCGCTTCTACTCTGGCTGGAAAGTATAGCCCTCATTATGCGCGAACACAAGAAAAGCTAAGTGTTACGAAGCTTTGGGATGAACCTACCGCGCACGTCGGATTAGCCGTGGTTTTGCGTGAGCAGTCTTTTTGCTCGGTAGAATTTGGACAAATTATTACTGTATATAGAAATACGTTAAGCTTATCCCAAAGCTTCGTAACACTAGAGATGCCTTGCTTGAAACGCCTGCTCGGGGCTAGGCTAGGCGCATGAAAGCACGAGCCGTTGCAACACTGAAGCCGAAAGAAGAAAACCGCCTCCTTTTGGGCCACCCATGGGCATACGACAACGAAATCGCATCCGTAAGCGGCAATCCGCAAGCTGGATCCGAAGTAAGCTTACGGAGCGCTCGGGGCAAAAACCTGGGCACGGCCATCTGGAGCCCGGTGAGCAAAATTCGTGCCCGCAGGTATACATGGGCCGATGAAGAGCTCGATGGATCATTTATCCGGGCTGCTGTGGCCAAAGCGCTAGCACGGCGGGCTCCGTTTCGGGATACCGCAAACGACTCCATGCGGGCCGTGTTTGCCGAGGCTGATGGACTACCGGGGCTTATCGTGGACCGTTTTGTCGGCACAGGCTCCGACGGAAGCAAAGGCTCCTGGTTGTCGGTGCAGATACTGTGCGCCGGCATGGATGCGCGCCGCGAGCTGATACTGGATGCGCTTAAGGACACGCTGCGACCCGACGGCATCATGGAGCGTTCCGACGCACCGGTTCGCTCGTTTGAGGGCCTGCCTGCGGTGTCCGGTGTTGTGGCCGGCTCGGTACCCGAGCGCATCCAGATTATAGAAAACGGCTTGCGCTTTTCCCTGTGCCTGGGTCATGGCCAGAAAACTGGCTGGTTTTTGGACCAGCGGGAGAACCGGGCGGCATCGGCAGCGTGGGCCAGGGGCAAGGCTGTACTCGATGTGTTCAGTAATGCCGGTGGTTTTGCGCTGGCTGCAGCCAAGGCTGGCGCAGAATCGGTGCTCGCCGTCGATTCGTCCGCGGATGCGATTGCCGAACTGAAAGCTAACGCCGCGCTCAATGGCCTACAGGGCAGGGTGTCGGCCGTCGAGGCCAATGCTTTTGACTGGCTGCGCGAAGCCCAGGCGCGCAAAGAGCATTACGGTTTGGTCATATTGGACCCGCCAGCTTTTGCGAAAAACAAAGCGTCCCTGGATGGCGCAATGCGCGGATACAAAGAAATTAACCTGCGGGCTTTGCACCTTTTGGAAGACGGCGGAATTCTAGCAAGCTTTAGCTGCTCGTTCTGGCTGTCCAGGGATCGTTTCCGCCTGGCTTTGGAATCGGCCGCAGCGGATGCCCATGTGAATCTACGGTACCTGGATGAACGGGGACAGGCACCGGATCATCCGGTGCTGGCTGGCTATCCGGAATCGTCGTACCTGAAAGGTTGTGTGGTGCAGGTGGAACGGCGCTGATCGCTGTCTTTGTGTTACGAAGCTTTGGGAT
>JAKQNL010000351.1 GCA_029565815.1 Spirochaetota bacterium
GGCCCGGACGGCCAAAAGCGTATTAGAAAATGAGGCTGCTACCAATATTGCATAAACGACTAAGCGCACATCCATTCAAGGCTCCGTTCGCCTAATCCTAATGCATTGCACTGGAAGTTTCAAAAGCAGGCGGCTGTATCAGTCAAATCGGTACACAAAGCGGCCGGTTATGGACCTGTCCCCGGAGTTGGTAAACCCGGCTTTCTTGAACGCATACAGCACAGCCTCGTCCAGCTCGCTGTAGCCGGAACTGCGCTCCACATACACGTCTTCCAGCCGCACGCTGCCGCCTTTGTACACGGAAACTTTGAACAGAATTTCTATGGGCCGCAGCGTCTTGCCGTCTTTGTAATCCGCACGGCGCATGTCGTAGCCTGCGTCCTCCAGCATCGCCCAAATGGCCGGCCTTTGGTCTAGGGCCGGCTGGCGTCTGCCTTTTAGTTTCCAGCTGCCTGTGCTGCTTAGCTCGTACACGCCGCGGAATTCCGTTTTGCGCTGCTCTGCGGTTCCCGGCAGGCCGCCGCGATCCGGAATGAGCTGGTACAAGGCGTCGGGTAGCTCCATAGGCAAAGGCATGTACAAATAGATGGGTTCGTACATGCCGCGGCTGACGGTTCCCGAACTGGCCTCAAAGGTCATGTCGTACGAGTTGCCGGTTTCCGAGCCTTTTACCGTGTAGCTTGGCGGCGCTTGCGGTACGGGTTGCGGGCTTGGTTGGGCAAGCGGTTGCGGAACCGGTTTTGCAGGCTGCGCTGGAGCTGTCGGTGATGGCTTAGGACTGGGCTTGGGCACTGGGGGTGTAGGCGGCGCGCTTTCCGCTTGTGGCTGTTCTAGCGGCTGCGGCAGGCTTACCGGTTCTTGAGGCGGAGCCGGAATTACCTCCGGTTTTGGAGTAGGCAGGTCTAGGCCTTCCGGCTTTCCTAAGCGTACCATCACAGGACCGGAGTATGCGCCCACATCCTGCACGGCAAACAAACCCAAGAGCCAGAGCACGGTAAATCCAAGCGCGTATGCGCTAATAGCGATGGCCCACGCGCGTATGGAACGTTTGCGCTCTTGTTGCAGCAGCCAGCTTTGGCGTTTGTCGACGCGGCCGCCTATCATGGGGCTTCGGCCTTCCTGCGGGTGGCCAGTCCTACCTCGCTGATGCCATTTGAGCGGAATGCGTCCAAGAGCGATACCACGAGCTGGTACGGCGTGTCTGCTCCGGCTTCCAAGGTTGCCTGTACATCATCCAGGCTGCGTCCGGCAAGCTCGGCTTGTATCATGTCGGCGGCACCCTGCACGGTGGTGCGGCTCTTGTTCACGTACACCTCGTCCTCGGAGATCGCGCTTACCGTCAGTTCCGCGACGGCTACCGTTTCCGCACTGCCGGAATCCGGCAGCACAAGCTCTATGCCCGGCGTTGTTTTGAAAGTGCTGGAAATCATGAAAAAGATGACCAGCTGGAACACCACGTCGATGAGCGGGGTCAGGTCGACGTTGATGCGCGGCTTGAGCCTGCGTTCCAGTATCATGCCCGTGGCCTCCGGATACCCTCGGTTATCCTGCCTGCGTTGATCATGAGCACCAAGCTGTTTACCTGGTTTTCTATCTTAACCAAGATGAGGTTGACCTTGCCAACCAGGTAGTTATAAAAAATTACCGCAGGGACGGCTACCACAATGCCGCCAACGGTGGTGATAAGGGCTTCCGAAACGCCTTTTGCCAATATGGAAGGATCCGCAACCGCACCGAATCGGCCAAGCACGCCGAATGCCTTCATGGTACCGGTAACCGTGCCTAATAGGCCTAAAAGCGGTGCTATGTGGGCTATGGTTCCAAGGGCGGAAACGCCGCGTTCTAGCCGCGGGGACTCCTGGTTTGCGGCGTCTTTAAGCACTTCTTTCTGGGCCAGTTCCGAATGGCCGCGGTGCTCGATACCCACTTTTATGAGGGATGACAGAGGCGACTCATTGGTATCGCAGATGGCTAAAGCCTCGTCGTAGTGGCCTTTTTCTACCGATGCCCGGACCCGGGAAAACAGCTTGTCCTCATCGACCGCTATGCGGCGGAAATACATAAGCCGCTCTATGACAATGGCCAGGCCGACCAGGGCCAGACCCATGATAACCCACAGGACCAATCCGCCCTTTATAATGAAATCAAGCATGTTTCCTCCATTGGTGGCTACAGACAGCCCTGTGTAAAACAAGCAAGGCTGATAGTCGATACAGGTATTGTAGTGGGCTTGAGATGATACGTCGAGATCTACCAAGGGCTAGTGCCCCGAAGCTTATGGGGAATAACCTGCAATTGTATGTTGAATAAATAATTAGCTGCTATTTGCTAGGGCCGTGCTTACACAACCAGTCACAAAAAAAGCATGGATCCGAAGTTTTTCCGGGGAAGCGCGTGCCCTGCTGCTCCAAGGCCGCTCGGTGCGTTGCCAAACCACTTTCGTAGCACATTTGCACGTGGCTGTTTTTAGCGGCATTCTCCATAATGTCCGAAAAGGCATCCTGTATGGTGCCCAGAATGAGCTGCGGGTTTTCATTTGCAAAGCCACAGCAAGCGGCGACTGTGCCATCTGAATGCACATAGAGCACGTTGCCCGGCCCTTCGCAGTAATCGTCCTTAAACCAGCGTTCGCTGGTCCAGGCGGCTTCGTCTGCCCCGGCTGAGCGTGGACTGCGCAGCACCGGTATGGATAAGAGCTCTCCGGCCAGTTCTTCGCCGGTTCTGGAGCTGCGGTCCGCTATGGCTACAGGTTCTCCGTCGTCCAGGATGAGTGAGCCACCAAGCAGGTCCGCCAGCGTTTTCATACCCGTAAGGAAGGCTCCGTCGTCCGGCGAACGTACCGACAGAATTTCCACACAGTCGCGCGCACCGAATGCCCGGTGGGCAGCCTGTATGAATTCAGCCATGAGCTGGGGGCTTTGCCCATGGTATGCATCGTGGCTTAGGCCTATGGTTCCGTCGAACCCAGCATCGGCAATGCGTTTAAGACTAGCGTCTAGCTCGGCTTGGTCTTTCCACCAACATCCGTTGGTCATAAGCCTGTCGAACAGCATGTCGCGCTGCACTGCCAGTTTGCACGCGGCTACCAGAAAATCCAGGGCTAAAAATGGTTCGCCTCCGGAAAATCCTATGCGCTCTATGCCTTCGTTTGCGCATCGGTCCAGGAAGTCCAGCGCGTCCGCCAGGGGCAACTCTGTGCTCGATGTACGTACACGGCAGTGGGAGCAGCTAAGGTTGCAGCGGGTTGTTGGGGCAAAAATAATTTCTGTAGGATTGAACACGATGCAATTGTAGACCTGCGAGCGCTCCTTGGCTAGTCTTGCAGTCAGCATGCATCATGCATGACAGTACATGCTGTATGGTACACGCCGCTTGTGCGGTCGCCCTACAAGGAGGCTCTTGTATGCTCGCTGGCAAACGCCTGGTCATTGTTTTTTTATTGATTCTAGTGCTTGCGCTTCCGGTTTTTGCCGGCGGTTTTGATGGCGAGCTTATGGGCCAGATTCCCATCGACGAGCATCTGGGTTTGGAGGAAAAACTCCAGTGGCGCATAAAGCCATTCAATAAGCGCTTGGATCTGGGCGCTGGTGCCTGTTACTACCTCTTTGAAATGATGCAGGGCCCGTATGCGTCTGTTTTGCTACAGCTGTCTCACGCTGAGGCCCGTGTGGATGGTTATGAATTGCAGTTGTTCCCCGAGCTTGCC